>CANGVB010000008.1 GCA_947456995.1 Bryobacteraceae bacterium
ACCTCATCGTCGAGGTCATCTTCGTCAAAATCGCCGTCTTCATCGTCGATCAGACCCTCGCCCGTAAAGATCGCCTCAACAGCTTCCTGCACACGGTCCAGCGCATCCTCAATCGGCAACGCCTCCGCATCGAGCACCTCAAGCTCACCATCCCCCCACGGGATCCAGCGAATCATAAACCGCTCATTCGGAAACCCTCGAAACAGCAGCAACCCCGGCACACCCAGCGCACAAGCAGCATGCCCGCCCGCCGAGTCATAACCGATAAACAGCTCGCTCGCATTGATCTCGCTGGCAAACTCCTTGAAGCTCCCGTAATAAGGCGTCACACTTCCGTTGTCACCCGGCCTTACCTCGGCAATCGCCCGCCTCACCCGCTCTGCTTCTTCGCCACCAGCGCCCGTATCCACCAGCACGCGCAACCCGCGATCCACCAGCAACTGCAACAGCTTCGGCTCAAACGGCCACGGCATCGCCTTCTCGGGATTCTCACCCACGCCCAGGCTCAGCGTCACATCAAAGCCCTCAAGCCGGTCTTCCACCGCGACAATCGGCACATGCAGCGGCACCTCAAAGGTCTGCTCCACCCACCGCTCGGTCATCTCCCCAAGCGGCATGTCCTCATCGCTCCACCAGCTCCGCGTCTCAAAGAAGTAGTAATTGTCTTCTTCACCCAGAGGCAGAAGCCCAAGCTGGCTCAAGCGGCTATCAGGGTCAACAATCAGCGCACCCTTCACACTCAGAGCTTCCTTCAGGGCCGGATAAACCCCAAGTCGCTCGCGCAACGTTCCAGTCCGCTTGTAGGGAACCTCAACCAGCTCCAGCCCAATCTCCGGCTCAAACATCTCGTAATTCTTGCGAGGTCCAACAAAGTGAATCTTCGCATTCGGAAAGTGCACAAACACTGCCCGCAACACCCGGCTCGTAATCGCAATATCGGCACCAATCGTGATCCGCGAAAGTACAAAGACATTCTCGATACTCTCGGGATTGCCAACAAACTTGCGCGGCTTCCGGATCCGCATAAACCGCTCGATCAAGGTCGACGCATCCATATCTGGAAGCGCCGCCTCAATCACTCGAGCAAACACATGCGTGTAGACATTCACCAGCCGAAACTCAAACGAATCGGCCAGCGGTTCCACCAAATCGCGAAACAGCGCAACAGACCCTTCGTTCGAAGCCAGTGCCTCTTCAATTACCTTTGCGACCAAACCTTCCGGCTCAGGCTCGCCCGCCAGCAATAAGCTGGCCAGTTGGCTAGCGGAAGTATTTTCCAACGATGATCTCCAGCTTCTCCAGCGTCTCGGCAGGTACCTTCGTCTTGTCGGTAATAATCGCGTTCTTCAGCGAATTCTTGCAGCTGCAATCCCCCGGCGCAGGCATCGCCTCAATCGCCAGTCGAATCACCTTCGATGCATTCTCGGCATTCTTCACCAGAGTCGCGATAATCTGATCCACCGTCACCGCATCATGATGCGGATGCCAGCAATCGTAATCGGTAACCATCGCCACGGTCGCATAACAAATCTCGGCTTCACGAGCGAGCTTCGCTTCCTGAAGGTTCGTCATCCCGATAATGTCCATACCCCAGCTTCGATACACATTCGATTCAGCCTTGGTAGAAAACGCCGGCCCTTCCATGCACAGGTAAGTGCCGCCCTTTTTGCCAACCACACCAGCCCCGGCACAAGCCGTCTCCAGCACATCCATCAACTGATGACACGTCGGCTCAGCGAAACTCACATGCGCCACAAGCCCTTCTCCAAAGAAGGTCGACACACGTCCTGCCGTCCGGTCAAAGAACTGGTCGGGCATCACAAAGTGCTCCGGCTCATGTTCTTCCTTCAGGCTGCCCACAGCCGAGAGACTCACAATCCGCTCCACGCCCAGCTTCTTGAAGCCCCAGATATTCGCTCTAAAATTCAACTCCGTCGGCGTGATCCGGTGCCCACGTCCGTGACGTGCCAGAAACGCCACCGGCTTGCCAGCAATCGTCCCTACAACATAAGGGTCCGACGGCTTGCCGTACGGCGTATCAATCACAACCTCTTCGGTCACTTCAAAACCTGGCATCGAGTAGAGCCCGCTGCCACCAATAATCCCGGTATCGATCTTCAAAACTTAAGAATGCTCCTCAATTAGTTCTATCAGCACTCCGCCCGTCGATGCTGGATGTACGAACACATATTTGTGCCCGCCCGCTCCAATCTTCGGCTCGTTCAGCACCCGCGCCCCCTCCCGTTTCATCCTCTCAACGGCCACAGCAAGGTCCGGAACCCGCATCGCCACATGATGAATCCCCGGCCCACGCTTCTCCAAAAACTTCGCAATCGTGCTCGTTTCATCCACCGGCTCAAGCAACTCCAAACGACTCTCCCCGGCCTGCAACATCGCCACATGCACCTTTTCCCCGGCCACCGTCTCCCGATGCGCCTCCCCCATACCCAGAGCCCCCTGATAGAACCGCAACGCCTCATCAATACTCCCCACAGCAATTCCCAAATGATCAATCGCAAACCGCGCCGGCGCAGCCACTGCCACCCGCCGCGGCAACGCTTGCAAGCCCGCCCAAACTTCAGCCATCCCCGCACCCGTAGTCGCCACCGTCTTCAGAATCGGCTTCTCCCCATGCACCTCGGCCTCAATCTCGCGATACAACTTCTCGGCCCCCGCCATATCGCTCTTATTGATCACAAACAAATCGGCAATCTCCATGATCCCGGCCTTGATCGCCTGGATCTCATCGCCCTGCCCCGGCACCAGCAGCACAGCAACAACATGCGCGAGGCGCGCCACATCAATCTCGTCCTGCCCCACACCCACCGTCTCAACAATCACCACATCAAAGCCAGCCGCATCAAACACCCGCACCAGTCCCAGCGTCGTCGGCGCCAGCCCACCCATCGCCCCCCGAGTCGCCATACTGCGAATAAACACACCCGCATCCTGATGATGCCGCTGCATCCGGATTCGATCCCCCAGCAAAGCCCCGCCCGTCTTCATCGAAGAAGGGTCAACAGCCACCACCGCCACCTTCAACCCAGCCCCGCGAATCACAGCCACCAACTGATCGGTAAAAGTACTCTTCCCCGCCCCCGGAGGCCCCGTCACGCCAACAACAAGCGCACCAGACCCCACAAGGCCATCCAGCTTCTGCCCCATCTCGACAAGCGTGCAAGCCCGCGCCACAGCTCGCCGGTCCCCCTCGAGTACTTTCGCTACTAAGTCCGTCTGATTCACAATCCACATTATCCGGCATATCCTGAGAGCTCATGCCGCCGAAACCTCCAACCATAAGCGAATTCATGGCGACTCTCGACCACCCGCAAAAGCCAGCCATCAATCACCTGCGCAAGCTGATCCTGGCCCTAAGCCCCACCGTCACAGAAGAAATCAAATGGAACTCCCCCAGCTTCCGCACCACCGAGTTCTTCGCAACCACAAACCTCCGCTCCAAAGTCGGCATAGGCCTCATCCTCCGCCAATGGATCGCCGCCCTCGACAGCTAACCCTTCAGCAACTGCCGCGCAATCACCATCCGCTGGATCTCGCTCGTCCCCTCCCCAATTGTCATCAGCTTCACATCCCGGTAAAACTTCTCCACCGGATAGTCCTTGATAAACCCATACCCGCCGTGCACCTGCAGCGCCTCGCCACAAACCTCCACCGCAATCTCACTCGCAAACAGCTTCGCCATCGCACTCTGCCGCGTCACCGTCTTGCCCTCATCCTTCAGCCACGCCGCCTGCAACGTCAACAGCCGCGCCGCCTCAATCTGCGTCGCCATATCCGCGAGCTTATGCTGAATCGCCTGAAACTCACTGATCACCTTCCCAAACTGCTTCCGCTGCTTCGCATACTTCAGCGAAGCCTCATAAGCCCCCTGCGCAATCCCCACACTCAACGCCGCAATCGAAATTCTCCCTCCATCAAGAATCCGCAACGCATCGACAAACCCCTCACCCTCCTCACCCAACAACTGCCCGGCCCCAAGCGTACAGTTCTCCAGCACCACCTCCCCCGTAGCCGAACTCCGCATCCCCAGTTTGTTCTCTTTCTTCCCCAATCGATACCCCGGCGTCCCGCGCTCAATCACAAACGCTGAAATCCCATGCGAATGCGAAGCCTGATCCGTCAACGCCATCGCCACACAAACATCCGCATAATGAGCATTCGTAGTAAACGTCTTGGCCCCGTTCAACACCCACCCCGCCTCGGTCCGCGCAGCAGTCGTGCGTGTCCCCCCGGCATCAGACCCCGCCTCCGGCTCCGTCAAACTCCAACACCCAATCCACTCACCCGTCACCAGCTTCGGCAAATACCGCCGCTTCTGCTGCTCGCTCCCGGCCACATACAAATGGTTCGTACAAAGCGAATTGTGCGCCGCCACAATCAGGGCAAAACTCGGGTCCACCCGGGCCAGCTCCTCAATCACAATCGAGTACTCGATGTAGCCCATCCCGGCACCACCATACTCTTCCGGAAAGATCACCCCCAGCAACCCCAACCGGGCTGCCTTCTTCACTGCATCCAGGGGAAACTCCTGCGCTTCGTCCCAGGCCAGGACATGTGGTGCGAGTTCCACGGTGGCAAACTCACGAACCATTTTGCGCAACTCATTCTGCTCTTCGGTAAAGGCAAATTGCATGGCTGCCTCCACAATACAAAATTCAAACCCACCACACCCTGATAAAATTCAATCTTCAACATGAGAGTCGAATCCCCCGCCTCAGCCGCGCAAGTCGTCGAGCTGCTCCGGGATAGCCAATCCGCCAAACACCGCATTGAAATCTGCGGCAACAGAACCAAACACCGCATGGGCGGCCCCATCGCCGTCGCCGATCTGCGACTCGAAACAAAAGCCCTCAATCGCGTTTTGGCCTACGATCACCGCGATCTCACCATCAGCGTCGAAGCCGGCATCAAGTACTCAGACCTCACCAAAATCCTCGCCGAAAAAAGCCAGTTCCTCCCCATCGATCCCCCCTTCAGCCAGGAAGCCACCATCGGCGGCATCCTCGCCACCCACTCCTCCGGCTACCGTCGCCGCCTCTTCGGAACCGTCCGCGATCTCGTCATCGGCATGAACTTCGCCACCCTCGCCGGCCGCACCGTCCAGTCCGGCGGCATGGTCGTCAAAAACGTCGCTGGCCTCGACTTCGCCAAGCTCCTCACCGGCTCCTTCGGCACCCTTGCCTGCATCACTCACGTCAATTTCAAACTCGCTCCTGCCCCCACCGGAGCCAAAACATTTCTCTATCAAAATGCTTCGGCCTTTGAAGTCTTCAACCGCCGCGACTCGCTCCTCAAAAGCGTCCTCCAACCCTCCGGCATCGACGTCCTCAACCCCACCGCCGCCGCAAGCCTAGGCCTCGCCCCCCAATGGTCCCTCCTGATCGAAGCCTTGGGCAGCGAACGTGTCCTTGCCCGCTACCAGATCGAGCTTCCCGAATTCGACGTCATCGACAACAAGATCTGGGCCCAGATCCGCGACTTCACCCCCGCCTGGCTCACCCAACACGCCGAAGGCCACGTCCTGCGTCTCTCCTCCCAACTCATGGAGATGGAATCCACCCTCACCAAACTCCCCGCCGAATACGCCACCATCGCGCGCGCCGGCAACGGCACCATCTACGCCCACACACCCTCGGCAGCAACCCTGCCTGCCAACGCCAAAGGCGTCATCGAATACTCCCCCGTCGAGCGGCCATCGAGCGATCAGCTCTGGCCCACTCCGGGCAACGACTTCTTCCTCATGCAAAAGATCAAGCATTATTTCGATCCAGACACACTACTCAACCCGGGGAGGCTTTATGGCCGAATCTAACACTGCCCTGCGAGTCCTCGAAGGCCGCCACCCCGACGCCCCCCAGCAAAAAGACCTCGACAAGTGTGTCCACTGCGGCCTCTGCCTCAACGCCTGCCCCACCTATCGCGAACTCGGCATTGAAATGGATTCCCCCCGCGGCCGCATCTATCAGATGGTGCAAGTCGCCAGCGGTGCCGCACCCATGGACGAAGGCTATCTCGAACACATGGGCCTCTGCCTCGGCTGCCGCGCCTGCGAAACCGCCTGCCCCTCCGGCGTCGAATACGGCAAACTCATCGAAGCCGCCCGCACCGAAATCCAGTCCAAAATCAAACGGCCCTTCCCCTGGCAACAGATCGAAGACTTCGCCTACGGCACCCTCCTCCAAACCCCCTGGATGCTCCGCATTGTCGGCGGCCTGATGTGGGTCCACCAGAAGTCCGGCCTCGAAAGCCTCGTCCGCTCCACCGGCCTGCTCAAGCTCATGGGCCCCCTCGGCAAGATCGAGCACCTCACCCCCGAGGCCCAGCTCCCCAGCTTCTTCAACCAGTACGGCAAGGTCTTCTTCGCCGAAGGTCCCCGCAAGTACCGCGTAGCCATGCTCGGCGGCTGCATCGCCAACATCTTCTTCGCCCGCCTCCACGAAGCCACCGTACGAGTCCTCCAGAAGAACGGCTGTGAAGTAGTAGTCCCAGCCGCCCAAGGCTGCTGCGGAGCCCTCCACGCCCACGCAGGCCGCCGCGAAGAGGCTCGTGCCTTAGCCCGCAACAACATCGACGCGCTCCTCCAAACAGACTTCGACGCCATCATCTCCAACACCGGCGGCTGCGGCGCAACCCTGAAGGAATACCACGAGATCCTCGAGCACGATCACGCCTATCACGACAAAGCCAAGCGCTTCGTCAGCAAGCTAAAGGACGTCAACGAATTTCTAGCCTCGATCGACCTCAACATGAACATGGGCAAGGTCAACCGGCGCGTCACCTATCAGGACTCCTGCCACCTCTGCCACGGCCAGAAGGTCAAGGCAGCCCCACGCAAGCTCCTCAAATCGATCCCCGGCCTCGACTTCGTAGAGATGCCAGCCAGCGACGTCTGCTGCGGCTCAGCCGGCGTCTACAACGTAGTGGAGAACGAGATGGCAGAAGAAATTCTCACCTCGAAGATGCGCAACGTAAACTCGGTAAACCCCGAGCAAATCGCCAGCTCCAACCCCGGCTGCATGATCCAGCTAGCCGCCGGCAGCAAGCTCCACGGCAACGGCAAACTCAAGTCCAACTCCGAGCCCGTAAAGCACATCGTAGAACTACTCGACGAGGCCTACCGCAACGCGCGGTAGGCGGCGCGAGCGCTTCCCCAAACTCCGGTTCCACCACATCAACACACCAGTAACAAACAACACCACTGGCGTCACCCCCAACACAATCCAGGTCACCCGAGACACATCCCCAGCGAAAGTCCCAAAGTGCAGCCCGTAAATATCCCGCTGCAACCGTGCCCCTAGCGGCACATCCTGGTGATAAGTCACCCTCACAACTTCAGCCGTCTGCGGATTCACATAAGCCACATGATCCCCCTGCGTCCGCCAATCCCCCGGCAGGATGTGATGCAACGAATGCACCTCCGTCGGCTTCGCCGCCAATCGAAACAAAGTCGGCGTCCCACTAGGCACAGCCTTTACCGCCGCCTCCAGAGCCAAGTCCAAACTCGCCCATTCCTTCACCGCCGCCACCCGGGGCGTAGCAATCTTAGCCGGCGTACCAGTCACCCTCTCAAGAAAATCCTCATAAGCCTTCGGGAAAGAATAATAAGACCCCGTCACCGCCACCAGCACCAGTAACAAACTCGACACCAACCCACCCAACTTATGCAGATCATAATTCTGCCGCTTCCACCGAGCACGCGTCTCATACACAAACCCGTTCCGCCAATACCGCTTCCCCGGCCACCAAACCACAATCCCGCTCAAGCTCACCAGTGCCAGTGAAAACCCGCCCCACCCATTCAGCAACTCCCCCAAATCCCCCATCAACAAATTCACATGCAAGTCATAAACCCACTGCAAGAACTCCCCCCGATACCGGTCCTCCCCCAGAATCACCCCGCGATAAGGCTCCACATAAACCTGGATCCGCCCCTCCGTCTTGCTCTGCATCCGGAAAGACCAGCTATCCCCCACTCCCCAATACAAATACACATTCTGCAACGTAGCCTTCGGATAAGCCGCACGTACCGAATCCACCATCCCCTGAAACGAAACCCGCGCCGCCAGCGGCTCCACCTTCACAAGTTGCGGAATCATCATCCGCTCCATCTCTTTCTTGTAAACGATCACGCTCCCCGTCACACAAACGAGCATGAAGTACAACCCCAGCCCCACCCCCAGCCACAGATGCACCTGAAACAGCGCCTTCCGCCACCAAACCTTCCGCGGCTCATCGATAAAACTCATTCCTCGATTTTAGGCGACTAACTCACTCCCCGCCAAATCATCCACAACGAATACATACCAAGCATTAGAAACATCAAGGGCACCAGGCGGAACGGCCCAAACTCCGACATTAAGCTCCCAAATCCAGCAACAAACATCATCACCAGCATCAGCCCGCTCCCAACAATCTTGGCCCACAGCGCATTCCCGGCCAGCCCGCGCCCGGTCAGGTAAAGCATCCCGGCAAAAACCAGACAAGAAAACGAAGCAAGCGCGAGGCCACGAATAATGCCTTCAACCAATCCCCCAAACACCGTCAGCACCTTGCCCGCAAAGCCCGCCAGTTGCACAACCACATTCACCAGAGAATCAGAAGCCTTGGCATCAACAGAGCTATTCACAACTGGCTTCTGCATCCACATCAGCAGCGCACACCCACCGAAATACAAAGTACCCGCCATCGATGGCACCGCAACAGCCAGAGCAGTCCAGCTAAAGAGCCTCGCTACAAACAATCCTTGAGCTTCCATACCAGAACCATGCGAGAAACCCCGCCGCTTCCGATCACAAAAACTAAAAGAACCGCTCCTGCCGCCGCAACGTCCCAAACGATCCCAGATTCGCAATCGAGAACGCCACCCGGAACTGATTCTCATTTCGCGTACCAAAGCTAAACCGGCGATACTGCACCGACAGCCCGCAACAATCCGTGTTGTAAGTCACCTGCGTATTGGCAAACTGCATTACACCAACCCGGTAATCGTAAATCGCATTGAAAGCTGCATTCCAGCCACGCCGGTTATCCGCCCCCCATCCCAGCAATCCACGAAACTGATTGTTCTGCGGCGACAGCGCCCTCGACGAATCCACCTGCGTGTGTCCCGCCGACATAAACCACTGGTTCACACGTCCATCCAGCGTAAACGAGCTGTTCGTTACATTCCCTCGCAACGGGTCGTAATCAAGCCGCCACTCCACGCCAGTCCCAGGCAGAGGCTGCATCCGCACAGAGCTCGCAACAGGCGAATAACTCCTCCGCCCATCCAGAAATGAATACCCGGAGAAATCCACCGTCGACTGGTTCACATTCCTTTGCCCATCCACCACACTCCCGCCAAAAGTCGGGTCAAAGTACCGCCTCTGCCAAACCTGCCACGACAGCAATTCCTGCGTCGTCCCGCCCCGCTTCAGAAACAACCGGTTCGTCAAACTAACTTCCAGCTCCTTCGTATTCGTCATCAGCTCGGTATCGTCAAAGCGAATGATCCGCGAAAAATCGTTGATCCCGTCCACATAACGGAAGGAAGCCCTCGGCTCAATCACATGCTTCATCTTCCCGCCACCCAGCCACTTCGGAGACTTATTAAACACCCGCGAGAACGAGGGCATCACCAACTCCACATTCAGGTCTCGCGCACTGCGTCGCGTATTCTCACCCGACACACGTCCATCCAGTTTCGAGCTACCCCAATACGATTCCCGCAATCCAAAACTCGGCACCAGACTAAAGCCCGCATACCGGAAAGCAGTCGAAATCCGCGGAGCAAAATCCGCTCGCTCCACATACTGCCGCGTCTGAAACAGCGGCTGATTCCTTCTCACCAAACCGGCCGTACTTTCCATCGACACCCACACCGGAATCTTCTTCCAGATCTGCGTATCCCGCCGCGTATACTCCAGTTGTGGCAGCTTCCTCACCGTAATCGAATCCCCGGGCTCGGTCGTCTGAAAGTTCTGGCTGCGTGAAAAAACAACCTGAACATTGTTCCCGCGCCACTGCTTCTCAATAAAGCCCACCGAGTGCACTTCAGAAAAAATTGCCTCGTTGAAGCTCTGCGTAAATGCCTGCCGGAAAATAAACGCCGACAGATAATTCACAGTCCCCTGCGCCCGCCAGCCCCTGCCCAACTCAGACTTGCCATCAAACCGCAAACTATAACCACCCTGCTTGATCCGCCGTCCATCCGTCAGCAACAAACCTTTATCGTCGACACCGAAGAGCGAGAAATCAAAATCCGATCCCTTCCGCGGCTTCCCGCGAAACTCCACATTGTGCGCCAGCCCGCGCGCAGTGAAATACTGCGGCCGGTAAGTCAAATCATAAGATCGATTGATCGCCCAGTAATAACCCATACCGATCATCTGCCCAAACCGTGAAGAATTCCCCAAACTCGGCGTCAGAAACCCACTCCGCCTCGGCTGCTTCTCCAGCGACTTATAAAAGTACGGGAAGTAAAACAGCGGCACCCCTCTCACCCGAAACATCGCCTGCTGCGTAATCGCGCGCTGGTTCGGCACAATGTCAAACTTCGGCGCACGCAGCGTCCACCATGGCCGCGGGTACGTGCAACTCGTGATCGTCCCCTTGTACAGCACATACTTGTTCTGCAACCGCTCGGCCCACTCACCCTGAAACTGAAACGGATTCGAAGAAGTCAGAATCCCCGGTCGCGCATCAATCCGTGCCGCAAAGGTCCCCTTGATCTCATAAAACTTCCCCGTCGAATCCTTCGTGTTGTAATCCGCCTTCGCACAAAAGATCTCCTCGCCCTCTTCATAATTCTTGTAGTGCACATGCCCCCGCGCATGCGCTTCGCCAGTCTCAAGGTTGTAATCAATCTCATCAGCCTCAAGCGTCGACTCGTAAATATCAACCACCGCCCCCACCCGCAACTTCACCCAATCCCCTTCCACCGTCTGAGACCCCAATGCCTTCACAACCACCTTGTCACGGGGCGGCGCACCCGGCCGTACAAAAGGAAGTTTAATGTTCGGATTCGCCGTAGGCCCACTTACAGCCGCATTCGGCGACTGTGGTCCACCCATAACAGGAGGCCTATACTGCGCCAACAAAGGAATACAAACAAACAGCGAAACCCAATGAAATGAAGAAATTACGTGACAAATCGCTTGAACCGTGTTAAGCAAATAAGAGTAGTTCTTTGGGGATATACGTGTGCAACTCAAGGCTCAGGTTAACAAGCTGGGCTAGAGCGGCACAAGCAATCCTTCCGAAACGACTCAATTCGACTCTCCGAAGAAAGGGTGTAGCTTTGGCAATCAAGTGTGGCTATTGCAGCAGCGAGAACGCAGCGGAAGACCTCCGTTGCCACCTCTGCGGCCGTCGCATGTCCGGGCCCGTCCTCGTGCCTGACACCTACGGCAACGTGGCCCACCGCCTCGACACCCTCGAAGAGCGCCTCGTCACAGAAGACGTTCGCTCCCGCCAGCCCCTCCAGACCCGCCTCTTTCCCGTCCAGGAACCCAAGCGCGTCATCCCCTTCGATTCCCTCTCACCAGACGCCGCCAGAACCGCCCGCTCCACCCAGGAGCGCAACGCTAAGGCCCGTGGCCGGCAACGCCACCAGTCCCTCAACCCCGACGATAGCCTTGAGATCCAGAAGGAGCTCGCCTTCCCCGCCGAGCACCTCGAAACCCGCACCGTCGAGCGAGCCCTCTACATTAACGCTCCCGTCGCCATCCCCACCCACCGCGCCATGGCCGTCGCCTACGACATGGCCATGATCGCCATCGGTGTCGGGATTCTGATCACGATTTACTATTTGGGCGGCGTCCAGTTCGGCCTCGCCAAGCTTGACCTCAGCACCTACGCCGTCGTCACCGCCTGTGTAGCCCTCCTCTACAAGGTCCTGTGGGCCCTTAGCGGCGGCGACACGCCCGGTATGGCTGCGGTACAGCTTCGCCTGATTAATTTCGATGGCAACCGTCCCAGCCGCGAAGAACGCCTGCTCCGCGTCCTGGTCTCGATCGTCAGCTTCGCCTCCCTCGGCGTAGGCCTCCTCTGGTGCCTCTTCGACGAAGAGAAGCTCACCTGGCACGATCACATCACCAAGACCTTCTCCAGCCCCAAAGTCGAAGACTAAACTACTTCACCGCCGCGATCGCGACAATCGAAAGCTTCTCCCAGGTCGGCAGCCGGTGCCGCGCCCGCAACACCTCAAAGCCCGAAGCCTCAATCCGCCCAAACAATCGCGAATAGATCTCAATCAGAGCCCATAAGCTCGACCGCGAATCCCGGTCCACCATCCCGATCATCGGCCGTGAAAACTGATAATACTCACGAGCCCGCTTCCCTAAATCGGCCAGCAAAGCATGCAACCGGGGCGACACCTGCCCCTTCTTCAAATCCTCTTCCGCCACCCCATACTGCCGCATCAGATCCACCGGCAGATAGCTCCGCCCCAGCCCGGCATCCTCACCCACATCCCGCAGGATATTCGTCAACTGAAACGCAATCCCACACTTCTCGGCCATTTCCAGCACCTTCGCACTCTGAAACCCAAAGATATGCGTGATCGTCAACCCCACAACGCCTGCCACCCGGTAGCAGTATTGGTAAAGATCCTGAAACGATTGCGGCTGCGAAAAGCTCAAATCGCTACTCACACCCTCGATCATGTCGTAGAGGTAAGAACGGGGAATCCGGTATCGCACCACCGTATCGACAAACGCAGGCCAGATCGGGTGCGCCACCTCACCACCATCCAGCGCCGCATCCAGTTGCTCCCGCCACCCATCCAGCGCCTCACGGCTAGCCCCAGCCTCATCACTGAGGTCATCGCACTCCCGCATAAACGCATACACCGCACACATCGCCAGCCGCTTCTGCTTCGGCAACACCAAAAACGAATAGTAAAAGTTCTTAGCCCGAGCACGCGCAATCGCTACGCAGCGCTCATAAGACTCGGCAACTGAGATCACGTTCGACAATTGAGGGACTCTCAGATAGTATCTCTCGATTCCAACTCCTTCGCGAGCAGCACCTGCTTCCGCTCCATCCCCCACCGGTACCCACCCAGCTCCCCATTACTCCGAATCACCCGATGACACGGAATCGCCAGCGCCACCGGATTCGACGCACAAGCCGTCGCCACTGCCCTCGTCGCAGTCGCTTGCCCAATCCCCTCTGCCACCTCAGAATAAGACCTTGTCTCCCCCATCGGGATCGTCTGCAAATACTTCCAAACCCGCGCCTGAAAAGCCGTCCCCCTCACATCCAGTGGCAACCCCGGCTCAATCCGCTTCCCCACCAGATACCCGCAAATTGCCTCATGCCAAACCCGCAACGCCTCATGAAAAGGTGCCTCCACCCGCTGCATATCCGCCGCCGGATACTCCTCCCTAAGCTCACGCAACAAAGTCCCCTCATCATCGGCAAGCCTCAAGCTACAAAGCCCCCGGTCCGTTGCCGCAATCAGAATCAAGCCAAGCGAGGTCTCAAGCACAACATACGAAATCCCCACCCCCTTCCCCCGGGCCTTATACTGCGCCGGAGTCATCCCAAGCTCACGATCCACCCGTTCATACAGACGGCTCGAAGACCCAAACCCCGCCTCATACAAAGCACTGGTAACAGTCCCCTCGCCCTGCAACACCTGCTTCACCCGCTCCATCCGACACCGAGCCTGAAACTGCTTCGGGCTCACCCCCACCGCCGCCTTAAACTTCCGCTGTAAGTGAAAAGCACTAAATCCCGTGATCCGCGCCATGTCCTCCAGAGACACAGCCTCCTCGCAATGATCCCGAAGATACTGGCTCAGATACGCAATCGGATCAATAGGAATCATCACTTACTCCAGCTCCTTAGTCTTCCACCCGCCCAGCGCCGTCCCGATGATCAGGCACTCACTATCAGACCCTTCAAAATGCGCCTCTCCAGCCCGCACAAGAAAGAACTGCCCGGCATTCAACTCCATCGTTTTGGATTTATCCAGCTTAGTCCCAAACCCAAGCTTGATGCTACCCTTCACCACCACAACATGCGCCTGCTGCGTATGCATATGCGGCTTCACCCACACCCCGCCAGGCATCCAGAACGCATAAGTAAACGGCTTCCCAGGCTCATCCCGGTTCCCGTCGAGCACGGCATACTTGGTGCCATCCTTGTCAATCCGCTGCCACTCGATCTGATCGGCAGCCCAAACTCGTTTCTCGGGTGCGTCGGCGGAAGCAAACACACTCACTGCAATAGCAAAAATAAGCTCTTTCATACTTCGAGCTTAGGGCTCCGTCCCCCTACGCGAATATCCGTTTCTTGCTCCAGCTCAGGATTGTTTTCACCAGTAGCCAAACCCGCTCACCCTTCTCAATCTTCGGGCGCGCATCCAGCACCTTATACCCGCCAGCCTCGATCTTGTCGAGTATCGCCATCCCGCCTCGCGAAAACAACTCAATATCCAGCGCCAGCCGCGCATCGAGCGTCGGTATCAACGGCAACCCCTTCACAAACAACTCCCGCGCCACCCCAACAGCCTCAGCCAGTGCCGCCTCAAACTGCGCACTCTGCCGCAGCCCCATCACATCGCTCTCCGGCACCCCATGCCGGGCCAGCAGATCGAGAGGCATATAAATCCGGTCCTTACCCACATCCACCCGCACATCCTGCCAGAAGTTAGCCAACTGCAAACCCGTGCAGGTAAAATCGCTCAGCACCGCCCGCTCCTCATCGTGATAACCACAAAGCGCCAGCACCAGCCGCCCCACCGGATTCGCTGAATTCACACAATACGCAAACACCTCATCCCAGTTCCGGTATCGCGTCACCACCTGATCATGCTCAAAGGCACGAATCAAATTATCAAAGCAAACAAGAGGCAATCGCCGCGCCACCATCGTCGGCCGCAACGCAACAAACACCGGGTGTCCACCACCATCCCCCAGCAACAAATCACGCCACCACCCAAGCAACCTCAGCGACTCTGCCGTATCCCCAATCTCATCGCCCAAATCATCTGCCCACCGGCAAAACGCATACACGTTGTAGAAGTCCTGATGCAGCTCTTTAGGCAGCAGCACGCTAACAACATGAAAGTTTTCGTAGTGGTGTGTGGATAGCCAGCGAGTGTAGGCAAGCGATTCGTCCAGGCCCCAGCGCCGCTCCATCGAAGCAGCATCACGGACGAATGCAGCCGGCTCAAGGAATGATGGCTGTTTTGATTGCGCCATTCTTATGAAGCTGGTGCGTAAGTACTTCGTTCAGATTGCTGAGAGGCTCTTCCCCGGTCACGAAATCATAGGCCGTGATGTAGCCCGACACCACCGCCTCCAGCGCCTTGCGTACATGCGCAGGCGTATGGTGGAAGCTGGCCGTACAAGTGATCTCTGAATAGTGCATAAGCTGCGTATCCAGCTTCACCACCGTATCAGCAGGGCAGCCTCCAAAGAAGTTAGCCACACCACCTCTACGCAACATCGAAATCGCCTGCTGCCAGGTTTCCGTGGTCCCCACCGCTTCCATCACCACATCCGCACCATAGCCATCCGTCTCGCGACGCACAGCCTTCACGATATCTTTTTCTTCCAGAATCGAGAGCACCGTATGCGCCCCCAACTTGATAGCCCGGTCCAGTTGCGGCCGCCGCCGCCCGATCGCAATCACCTTGCATCCACGCAGGCTCAGCAAGCGCACAAACATCAACCCGATCGGCCCCACCCCAATCACTACCACCGTATCGCCAGCCCGTACCTTGGTCTCATCAATCCCGCGAATCACGCAAGCCAAAGGCTCCACCAGCGCCGCATCCTGATATGCCACATGGTCCGGAATCTCATACATATTCCGCTCAACAATACGCGAGGGAATACGAATGAACTCGGCATAGGCCCCATTGTTGAACAACAGGTTTTCGCACAAATTCTCATTGTTGCGTTTGCAGTAAAAACATTCCCCGCAAGGCGCAGAATTGGCAGCCACCACACGCTGGCCAACCTTGAATGCCCTGACATTCGCACCAACTCCAACAATGTCCCCGGCCAGTTCATGACCAAACAAAGCAGGCGGCACAATCATTCGCGCATGATAGCCACGACGGAAAACCTTCACGTCCGTACCGCAGGTCAACGCCGCACGCACACGCACCAGAACATCGCCTTCACCCACTTCGGGGACGGCGACCTTTTGGATCTTCACGTGTTCTTTACCGTACAGGACGGCGGCGAGCATTTCTGGCTTCACAGCGCTTGTGTTTGATATCCCGATCTTTATTCTTGCTGAGGCAGTATTACTATTTTCAACGATTTTTCATCTGGATGGGTAGCCAACTTCACCCCAGCCATAATCTCCGGCAATGGAAACTTGTGCGTCACCAGTTCTCCAACTGGAATTTCCCCCGAAAATACTAGCCTAGCTGATTCTACCTGCAAATCAACGTCAGCTGAATACGCGCCCATCAGCACGCGTTCATCCTTACAGATGTCTGCACCGGAGATCTCGATTCGTTCTTTATCCGATGTTTGCGCAAACAGTACGATTCGCGCGCCAGGCCGCGTCGCCGCGATCGCCTGCTCCACAATTCCTGGGGCACTCGCTGCCACAAAGGCAATATCAGCCCCTCTACCCTCAGTCCGCAAACGCGCTTCGGCACCCAAATCCTCTTGCAAGGGGTTCAGCGATAGCGCCGCTCCAAATCGCCGCGATTGCTCTCGCCGGGTCTCCATCGTGTCTGTCGTAAGCGTCTCAATCCCCCGCTGCTTCAGCAGCATCGTAAAGATCAATCCAATCGGCCCCTGGCCCAGCACCAATGCCAAATCACCCGGCTTTACCCCAGACTGCTCCACGCCCTTCAGGCACGTGTTCACCGGCTCAACAAAGCTCGCCTGCTCAAACGACACCCCTGCAGGAATCTTTTCTACTCCATGCTCGACAATCCACGGCATCACCCGCGCATACTGCGCATAACCACCACCAGCC
>CANGVB010000009.1 GCA_947456995.1 Bryobacteraceae bacterium
CCCGGATGAATATGAGCAACTAAATGGGGAATCCGAAAAACTCAATAACGAACCCATCCAGGCTACCCACCCCACCGGCCCCGAAATCACTCAGAGCATAACCCAATACATCTACAAAGAGTTTTGCCGCCGCATGGAGTTATCCGACGAGGAGCTAGCCGCCCAATATCCACCCTTGGATGACCTCCGCTAGCGAAAACCAACCCCATCCGTAAGGGTGGGGATTCCAAACGACGCCAACTCAATCCGCCACGGTGGGGATAGCAACTTCAATGCACAACTCCACCGAAAACAAGGATCAAAGCCAAAAGGCTAATCTTCAACAACCACCCACAACCCCGCCTGGGACAGTCCAAAACAACGCCAGGCCAGCTCTTTGACATCCTGCTAGATAAATGAATCACAACCGAAACCCGAAGTGTGTCCGTCGGCGGATTGCCACTGTTCCCAAACTAGACAATCCGCCGAAACTTCCAGATTGACGAAGGAACCTCGGCAGGAGGGCAAGCGAGGCAGACCGTTTTCACTCAAACAAAAGATCTGGGCTCAAACCGGGAAGGCGAGCATTGAAAGCAGGTCCAGCACTAATTGGCGCTTCTGGACATCTGATCTTCACTGGATGCTAAGCAATTAACTCCCGGATCACTTTCGAAGGTTCTACGCCAGTCAGGCGCTGGCTCAAGCCCTGATAGTTGTAAGTAAAACGCTCATGGTCGATCCCAAACAGATGCAAGAGCGTCGCCTGGAAGTCTCGTACATGCACCGGGTCCCGCACGATGTTGTACGAGAACTCGTCCGTCTCACCATGCACCAGCCCCGCCTTGACGCCACCGCCGGCCATCCACAAACTGAAACATCGCGGATGATGATCACGGCCATAACTGACCGCTGACAACTTGCCCTGCGAATATACCGTGCGGCCAAACTCTCCACCCCAGATCACGAGTGTGTCGTCGAGCATCCCGCGCTGCTTCAAGTCCTGCACCAGCGCCCAGGCGGGCCGGTCTACATCCCCGCACTGGCTGGGCAGAATTTCCGGTAACTCGCCATGTACGTCCCACCCGCGATGATAAATCTGCACAAAGCGCACGTTCCGCTCTACCAGTCGCCGCGCCATCAGACAGCTATTCGCGAAGGTGCCCGGCTTCTTTGCATCATCGCCATACATCGCAAAGGTCGCCTCGCTTTCCTTTGACATATCGGTCAATTCCGGCACGGAAGTCTGCATCCGGAAGGCCATCTCATACTGCGAGATCCGGCTTTGTGTCTCAGGGTCACCCACCTCGGCAAACTGCATCTGGTTGAGCTCACCCAACGAATCGAGCATGCGCCGCCGCACTTTGGGATCCACGCCATCCGGGTTGTTGATAAACAGGACCGGATCGCCACCGGCACGCATTGCAACACCCGAATACTGCGCCGAAAGAAAGCCGGCAGACCACAGCCGCGCTGAAATCGCCTGCACTGGCGCACGTGGATTAGAGTGTGTCGCGTTCAACACGACAAACGATGGCAACTCCTGATTCATGCTGCCCAGGCCATAAGACACCCAGGAACCAATACACGGCTTCCCCGCGTTCATATTGCCCGTCTGAATAAAGGTGATCGCCGGCTCGTGATTGATCGCCTCGGTATGCATAGACCGCACCACCGCGATGTCATCCACCATCTTCGCCATATTCGGCAGTAACTCACTCACCCATGTGCCGCTCTTGCCATATTGCGCAAATTTGAACTTCGACGGTGCAATCGGAAACCTGCTCTGCCCCGAAGTCATGGTGGTGAGCCGCTGCCCCTGCCGGATCGATGCCGGCAGATCTTTGTCGAACCAGTCCACCATCTTCGGCTTATAGTCCAGCAAGTCCTGCTGCGGGGGCGCGCCTACCATGTGCAGATAGATACAGCGCTTGGCCTTCGGCGCAAAATGAGGCAGCGAAGCTCCCTGCGCGCCCAGAGACGCCAAAGCCAGGGCACCCAGGCCGCGGGCACCACGCCCGAAAAACTGCCGCCGCGTCTCGGCTAAAACTGCTTCGTCGGATGGATCGATATACATTACTTATTCAAAGCCTCGTCAAGGTTCAGTACACTGCTCGCGAGCATGGTCCAGGCCGCGAAGTCCGAGGCTGGCAAGCTTGCATCGGGCTTTGATTCGCCGACACGCACAAGCTTCACCGCATCAGCGCCGTTACGTTCATAGTGGGCTTGCAGGTCAACATAGGCTCGCCGCAAGACGTCTCGTTCTCTCGCGGCAAGCGGCCGCGCCAGCACGCGCGAGGAAACATAGTCCAGCCGAGCATCAAAGTTAGTACCGGCCTTCATCGCCCGCTCGGCGAGATTTCGCGAGGCCTCCACAAACTGCGGATCATTCATCGTGGTCAGTGCCTGCAAGGGCGTATTAGTCCGCTCTCTGCGCACCGTGCAGTTCTCCCGCGTTGGCGCATTGAATAGGTCCATCGAAGCAGGTGGCGCGCTACGCTTCCAGAACGTATAGAGACTGCGCCGGTAAAGACTGATGCCGTCATCGCGCTTGTAGAACTTGGTGTTGCTGCCATTCATCGCCACAGCTTCCCAGACACCGTCCGGCTGATAGGGCTTAACGCTTGCTCCGCCAATGGCCGGGTCCAGCAGTCCGCTAGTGGCGAGCGCAACGTCACGCAGCACTTCGCCGTCCATCCGGAAACGCGGCCCACGCGATAGCAGCCGGTTCTCCGGGTCCTGCTTCAGTTTGTCGGGTGTGGTGAGAGGGCTCTGCCTGTAAGTTTCAGACATCACCATCAGCTTCAACATCTTCTTCACGTCCCAGCCAGACTCGCGAAACTCAACGGCTAACCAGTCCAGCAACTCCGGATGCGTCGGCGGTGTCCCCTGCGAGCCAAAATCTTCAGACGTCTTCACGATCCCCGTGCCAAAGATCTCCTGCCAGAACCGGTTAATTGTCACGCGCGCCATCAGAGGATTCCGCGCATCCACGATCCACTTTGCGAGGCCCAAACGGTTGCGCGGGAAGCTCGCATCCATCGGTGGCAATACACCCGGCACATTCGGCTCCACCTCTTCTCTCGGGGCATCGTACATGCCACGGTGGAGGATATGCGCCGTCGGCTTGCGGTCTTTACGCTCTTCCATCACGAGGGTCACCGCACCCCGTTGCCGGATCTGACGCGCTTCAGCTTTGAGCCCCGCCAATTGCGCCGACAGCGAACGATACTCCTTGTCGTGCAAGGTGAGATAACGCAGCTTGTCAGCCTCTGGCCACTGCTTGACAACTTGAGCCTCTTCGGCAGAAATCACCCGGTTGAAGATCTGGAAATCGGCAATCGCTCCGCCCTCGAAGCCGCGCGTATTCTCCTTGCCCAGCAACAGCGGCGTGCCGCTCTGTGTGTTGCCGGTCAGCTTTGTGTTGATGTCGCCGCCGCCCTGCAATAGGATCACCCGGCCATTGAGATAAAGCGCCAGGCCAGCCTGCTCCCGGCTGCCGTCGTAGGTGATCACCAGATGATTCCAACTGCCCTGGGCCATCTGCTCCATATGGGCTGCACGGACGGTGATCGACTTGCCGTCGTCGCCGGTCAACCGGAAGTTAGCCACGCGGGCCGCGATCTCAATCAACCAACCCACGCCCTTCTTCGTTGGGTCATTCTGGCTTGCCACGGCATAGCTGCCTTCTTCTTTGGGGAAGTAGATCCAGGTGGCAATAGAGAAGGCCTTGCCAGCATCAAAAACCGTCTGATTGGGCAGGGTGGCAAAATCGCCCTTGCCAAATTGGATTGCCCGCTCACCCGGCCTACGCCCTGCACCGATTTTTGCGCTGCCCAGCTTCGTGCTCCAGAGCGAGAAGATCTGCGACTTTGCGTCAAGCGGAGTCTTCACATCGCGAGCTTTGTCCCAGCCGGATATGGCTGCCGCCGCGCGTTCTGACTTCTTTGCCTCCACCGCAGCCATCTCTTGTTTCAGCGCGATCCATCGAGCCCGGTCTGCCTCCCGCGGCACCACCACAATAGGCGGGGTGTCGGGAATGTTATCGTCCATCGTGTTCTGGGTTGTGTTCCGGAAGAATGCCGCCAGCGAATAGAAGTCCTTCTGCGACAGCGGGTCGAACTTATGGTCATGGCAAGTAGCGCAGCCAATGGTCAGGCCCATAAACACAGTACCTGTCGTATCCACCCTGTCTTTAGCGTAGATCGCCTCCACTTCATCGACGATGATTCCGGCCTCATTAGTCGAAATTCCGCAGCGGTGAAAGCCCGAGGCAATCTGTTGTTCCAGTGTGCGATTCGGCAACAAGTCCCCGGCCACCTGCTCAATCGTGAACTGATCGAAGCGCATATTCTTGTTGAAGGCCGAGATCACCCAGTCGCGATAGGGCCACATCTCTCGATAGTTGTCGACGTGAATCCCGTGCGTATCGGCATAGCGTGCGGCGTCGAGCCAGTATCGAGCCCGGTGCTCGCCATAGCGGGGCGAGGCGAGGTAGCGGTCCACCATCTTCTCGTAGGCATTGGGCGATGCGTCAGCTAGAAACGCTTCAACGTCCTTAGGCTCCGGTGGCAAACCAGTGATGTCGAGGGCAACGCGCCGCACCAGCGTCCGCCGGTTGGCCTCAACGCTCGGCGTCAGCCCGTCTGCCTGCAGGCGCATGCGCACGAAGTAATCGATGGGGTTCTGCCCGGCGGGTACAGCGGCCTTTTCTGGTGCCTTAAAAGCCCAGTGCTCCTGCCACGGCGCACCTTGTTCAATCCACGCCTTCAGGGTCTCCTTCTGCGCGTCGGTGATCGTTTTGTGTGCTGATGCAGGCGGCATCCGCAAGGCCGCATTGGCATGAGTCAATCGTTGATAGAGCTTGCTCTCGAGCGGCTTGCCGGGCACGATAGCCCGCGCCATCGCACCAGCCTGGGTGTCCAGACGCAGCCCCGCCATCCGCGACGATTGATCCGGCCCGTGGCAATGAAAACAGGCATCGGAAAGAATCGGCCGCACTTCACGCTGGAAGTCCACCCCCTTCGTCTTTTGTCCCATCACAGGCAACACAGCCAGCAGCAACAACGAATATTGACGACGCATCACGATCCTCATTGTATCTCCGCACCCCGGTGGAATCGGGGATTTCGAGCAGAGGGCCGGCGTTCATGGATGCAACCAATTGAGACACAACCTTGCCCCCAGACTCAGGAAGTGTTATCAACAAACCCATGGGTTTTGAAAATACTGGCCGCGTCTGGACTCCTTCCACCTTCGCAACATATCTCGCTACGATCAAGCCGCCCGCCTGGGCCAAGTCGATCACCTTGCACCACTGCGGTGCGCCGTCGCTGGCCCAGCGCCCCGATGGCTTCGTCGCACAGCACCTGGCGAATCTGCGCAACTTCTACGAGGTAACCAAGGGCTGGTCTTCAGCACCACACCTCTTTATCGACGACGACCAACTCTGGGGCATGTGCGACTTTACCAAGCGCGGCATTCATGCTGAGAGCTTCAACGCCTCTTCGATCGGTATTGAAGTGCTGGGTGACTATAACGTCGAGAACCCCAAGTCCGGCCGCGGGCTGGCCTGCTGGCGCACCACAGCCCAAGCCACAAAGATCCTCGCCGACTGGCTCAAGATCCCGATTACCCCAGCCACCATCCTCTTTCATCGTGACGACCCAAAGACGAACAAGAGCTGCCCGGGAACGAAGGTTCAAAAAGACTGGGTTATTGGCCTCATAACCGCTGCGGCAACACCCACCGCAGACCCCATCCCGGACCGCACCGACAAACCCACACTCGACGTAAGTATGGCGAACAACCAATGGCGATTTATTGGCGAGCGCTGGTGTATCCCTGTCCGCGCCTACCTGCTAAAGAAGGGTGTGCAGGATGCTACCATCGCCGCCAATCTCAAGAAGCAAGGCAACCAGTTCTTCTATGGTGCCGAACTGCTGGAAGGTGCTTTCTTCGACGTTGCGTCATCATCGACCTGGGCCCCGGTCTTTGAGCTCAAATCGCTGCCGCTCTAATTGCCAGGCGGACTAGCGACGAAAGGAAAACGAGGGCTTGGCCAGTTTCGAAGAATTCCGGGACGACGAAAAATTCGGGCATTACCGGCCAGTGCGCAAGCTCGGGCAGGGTGGAACCAGTATTGTTTTCGAGGGCCGGAGGGATAGCGAAGACTTTAGCCGGCGAGTGGCCATCAAAGTTGTTCTTGGCAACATTCCCGCAACTTTGCCAGAAGACGAGACGCGGGTGCTGGCCCAATTGGAACATCCCAATATTGCCCGGCTTCTCGACGCAGGCTCAACGGGTTCAGGCTTGCGTTATCTGGTCATGGAATACGTCGATGGACTTCCATGCACCGAGTATGCCGACCAACAAAAGCTGGATGAGCCAGCGCGGCTTCGGGTCTTTCTACAAATCTGCGAAGCAGTGCGCTATGCCAACCGCTCGCTGGTAATCCATTGCGATATCAAGCCGGCAAATGTACTGGTCTGCCCGGACGGAACCGTAAAGCTACTCGACTTTGGCATCGCGCGCGTTCTGTCGGATTTGACGGAGCCCAAAAGCCAAACGCGGATCCGGTATTACTCGCCTGACTACGCAAGCCCCGAACAAATTGAGGGGCGTCCGCTGACAGTAGCTACCGACGTGTATTCACTCGGAGTGCTACTGAGAGTTTTGGCCGGTGCCAGGGGCGATCTACGACTGATTGCTGACAAAGCATGTCAAAAAGATCCCGCTCTCCGCTACGGCACGGTTGCTGAACTGGCCGACGACGTTGGTCGCTATCTGGCTGGACGGCCTGTGGTGGCGAGGCCGCCGTCAAGCGTCTACCGGTTGCGGAAATTCCTATGGCGTAACCGGCTGGCCGCCACACCAATAGCCTTGGTAGTAGTCGCACTGATACTTACAACCGTCTTCGCCTTAAAGCAAAGACGGCTGGCAGCGCAAAGATTTGATGATGTGAGAAAGCTCGCCAACTCGCTGCTTTTTGAAATTCACGACGAGATTGCCAAGCTGCCCGCTTCACTACGCGCAAGACACATCCTGGCAAACCAGGGGGCCGAGTATTTGAATGCGCTGGCCAGGAGCGCCGGCTCAGACGACTCAATCCAACTGGAGGCGGCAAAAGGTTATCTCCGCCTGGCCGACATTGAAGGAGTGGGCAATGAGCCCAGTCTGGGGCAATCGAGTCAGGCTCTGCCTCGTCTTTTGGAAGCAGATCGAATGGTGCAAGCAGTGATATCGCGCAGCCCTTCCAGCGTTGAGGCGCAGCGTGCCCGTTACCTGACCTTGGAAGCACTGGCTACCCTCTATTCCTTGCAGGCTGATCCACGGGCTGTTGCAACCAGTGAAGAATTGCTAGGAGTAGCCGAGGCAAATGCGAAACGCGCAAGCAGGGACTCAAAGGTGCAGGAAGAGCTAGCCCACGCCTTATTCGTGGTTGCCAACGGATACACGCAATCCAAAACGCACAACAAACAGGGAGTTGAGGCCTGGGGCAAAGCAGTGGCTGCCTGGAAAAAGCTTTGCGCGGAAGATCCCGGCTCTATCGTGAGAAAACGAGAACTTGCGCGCTCCTACCAATATCAGGCAGGTGCACTGTCGCGCGACAGAAGGCGTGAAGAAGCAAGAGAGACAATCCTGATTGCATACCAGATGCATAAGGAGCTTGCGCTGATCCCCGGAGAGGACGTGCAGCGCATGCTTGCCACTGATGTTGGTCTGCTTGCCAATCTGCTGGCCCAACTCAAACGATATTCAGAAGCGATTCCTTTGTTTGAAGAACAGTTGCGTCTTCGTGAGATCGTCGCATCGAAAGACCCAGGTAACAACAATGCACTCATGGGGGTTGCCGGAACCCTGGGCAGGATCGGCTTCGCTTACGTGCTGATGGATAAGACCTTAGAGGGATTGCCGTACCTCGAACGTTCTCTGGCAAAACAACGTGAAGTCTATGCAAAGGATCCTGAAAACACCTTCGTGAATCGCGAAATGCTTTATGTTTTGTCAGACCTCACAGATGCCAGCGAAACCCTGAAGCGCCGCGACAAAATGTGCCGCTACGCCGCAGAAGCGGCACAGATCTTGAAGGGCCCGATTTCAAAAACAAGAGAAACAGCCACGGATGCTTCCAAGAAAGCTTATGTGAAGAAGATCATGGCGAGTTGCGGGGCTGCCAGCCAGCTATGAGTCAGCAATCCAATTGGCAGCGGATGGAAGAGGTCTACTCGGAGGCAATGGAAGTAGCGCGCGAAGAGCGAACTGCTTTTGTTGAAAGCCAGTGCGGCGAAGATTCTGAGTTGTTGGCCGGTGTGTTGACGTTGCTGCGATCCAGAGACGAGATGGGGGAATTCCTCAAGGGTCCCGTATTGGAGTTTAGTGGGCAGGTGTTTGGAGCCTACAGAGCAGGCCAGGAGATTGGCCGGGGCGGCATGAGCGTAGTTTATGAGGGCGCAAGAATCGATGGGGACTTCGATAAACGCGTCGCGATCAAAGTAATTCTGGTGAGCACGGGACGAGATCTTGCCCAAAGCGAGACGCAGATTCTGGCTGGTCTCGAGCATCCCAATATCGCGAGAATGCTCGATGCCGGGCAACTGGATTTAGGCTTTCGCTATCTGGTGATGGAGCTGGTAGAAGGCAAGCCCTGCACGGAGGCGGTAGCGGGCTGGAGCGAGCAGAAGCGGCTGGAGTTATTCCTGGAGATTTGCGAAGCGGTTGGCTATGCGCACCGCGCACTGGTGGTGCATCGGGACTTGAAGCCGCAGAATATTTTGGTGGATTTGCAAGGCAATGTGAAGTTGCTGGATTTTGGAATTGCGAAGCTTCTCGCCGCCGATTTGGGCACAGAACAGACACGTGGAGTATCTGCCTTTACGGCAGACTATGCAAGCCCTGAACAAATTCTGGGGCAGAGTGTCACCACCGGTGCCGACATCTACTCATTGGGAGTTTTGTTGTGTGCGCTGGTGGGCGGCCGAGTGCCACGAGAACTGGACGGAATGGAACTCGGGCGATTGCTGGAAAAGGTGAAGACCGAGGAGGTAGAGACAGTTCCTTTGGCAGGCGACTTGGCGCTAATCGCACGGAAGGCCCTAAGGAGGGATGCCAACGAGCGCTATGAAAGCGTTGTGGCAATGGCTGGAGATATCGAGAGCTATCTGAAGGGAATGCCAATCACGGCAAGACCACCATCATGGGGATATGTATCAAAGAAGTTTTTGGCAAGAAACCGGGTGGCAGTAGCGGGTGTGAGTCTGGCAGTGTTGGGGTTGGTCTCCGCAGCCGGAATTGCGCTCACGCAGGAGCGGGAGGCCAGTGAACGGTTTGAACAGGTAAGGACGCTCTCACGAAGTGTGATGTTCGAATTACACGATGCAGTAGTGCCACTTAAGGGCTCAACGGCAGCCAGGAAATTGATTGTAGATAAGAGTCTGGTTTATCTTGATGCCCTGGCAAAAGATGCTGAGGCCAGAGAAGACGTACAACTGGATGTGGTGAAGGGATATTTGAGGTTGTCGGATCTTTGCGGGAAAGATCTGGGTGTTGCCAGCATGGGTTCGCGTGGGGATGCATTTCGTTTGGCCGAGCAGGCAATTGAGGTAGCAAGGCGAGTGGTTATAAAGAATCCAGGCACGGTCCAGGGGCGAGAACTATTGGTCGATGCGCTGGCCTATGCTGGGATGGCTCAGCGGATTCGCGGAAACTTCAAAGCAGCTGAGTTGATAGCCCAGGAAAGCGTCGCAGAGGCGGAGAAACTGGCAGCCAGGACTGGACACAAGGAGCGGCTGGCTGAAGCGATCAAGAACCTGGCGGATTCAAGACTGGGCGACAAGAAGCTGGAAGAGATATTGCAGTCATTGGCACAATCGATCGCCCTAAGCCGGGAGCTTTACCAGCAGGATCAGAAAAACGTCAAAGCCATACAGCGCCTGGCAGAGGCCGAAGACGCTCTGGGGAGAAAGCTGTGGGACGCAGGCAGGAAAGAAGAAATGCCGCCGCATGCGCGCGAGGCTTATCGGCTCTCCAAAGAATGGTTATTGCTGGATAAGGGCGCTAGATCTCACGTAGCTCTTTACTCCACCAATATAGGGGTAGCGGAGATGCGAGCCGGGAATTTCGAGCAGGCCGTAGAGTTGGTATCGGAGTCTGTACGGCTGCGAGAGCAGTTACTGAAAGAGAACCCGGATAACAAGTTTATAGCCCTACGACTTGGGGTCTCGTTAGACCGGTTGGGTTATGTATATGGAAACTGGGGCAAATATACTGAGGCGATTCTATTTGGGGAGCGGGCGTTGGCCCAGGCCCGCGCCCTGCAGCAAGTCAAAGAAGTGTTTGTTCCTGCACGCCAGGAGTTAGCATATGCACTGGTGGATCTGGCTGACAACTACCAAAACAACAAGCAATTGGACAAGGCGTGCCCACTTCTGAAAGAAGCTTTTGCAATGTTTGAACAGCCACCCCCAATGCTGTTTCCTGCTCTAAAAACGCACCGAAAAAGGGCTGAGGCAATCGTCGGGAAATGCGGCGGGCGCAAGGACTAACCGTTCAGGACTCCAACATCGCAGTCTTTGATGCGGCTTTACCGGTAAAAAGGCTGCCAGGTCAGCCAGCGGGGGCCGTAGCGCAAGGGCGGCGCGCCAACTTCATGCGCACCAAGGTCTGGAGCTTTGCCGATGAAGCCATCGTTGACTCCTGGAATTGCAATGCCGGCATCCACGGCCTTGCTGCCTGGCTTGAGCTTCAGGTTGATATCCATGGCGTGATAAACAGCATGAATCTTGGATGGGTCGGGGGGAGTGAGGTTCTCAAAGATATCGTAGTCAACCTCGCGGCTGTGTGTCTCCTGACCAGTAGCAGCCTGGAATTCAGCTAGCGTCGCAAAGGTCTTCCAGTCCCCCGGCTTCGCTTCATAGATCTTCTGCCCTTTGGGTGGGAAGAGCCAACCGTATTGCTCTTTTACTCCCTTGTTCGGGCGATAGCCGTTATAGTCGCTCGTGTTGATATCGGTTGCATTACCAACCCGCATAATGCCCTTGTCTGGAGTGTCGCGGCCAAGAAAGAGGTTGTTGCGGTAGTGAACGTTGGAGGAAGTGTCGCTGGCATTGTGCTCGCCGATGATCGTGTTGTGATAAACGAACAAGCCGGCGGGCTTAGCTGAAAACTTGAAGGCTACGCCGTTGGGTGAGTGATACAAAGTGTTGCGGATGAAGTAGACCGGGCCGCCGAAGACAGGCTGCGAACTGTAGCCCCCCATGGCGGAATTGGTACCGCGATTGTTGAAGACACGCACGTTGTGAACGCCGCCATCGGTCTCGATGAAATCATCGTTGAACAGGTGCATATCGTTGTTGTAGATATCGATCGAAGAAGCGCGATGGTCAGGGTCGGTAGGCGGAGTGCCATAAGTCGAGATCGCAATGGCGTCATGGAAATAGGCGATAGCATTGTGGGCGATGACGTGGCCCTGGCCATAAACCTTGACAGCGTAGTAGCTGACCATGCGGTGCGATTTATAAAGGGGCTCTTTCCAGGTATTGCCGCCCGGTTGGCGTTGCCGGCCGCCCCAGCCAATCAGGCGGAAGCGATCATCACGGCCAATAAAGAGATTGTCGGCGATATAGAAATCAGAAGAGCCGCCAAACTCTGTCCAGACACCAAAGCCGATGTTTTCGAAGCGGCAGTTCTTGACCGTAAGCCCCACTGCGCCGATCACTTCCTTTTGGCCAGCGAAGATAGCAACGTCCGTATTGCGGAAGGTGAGGCCTTCAAAGATGTGATGTGCCGATGCCATCACATCAAATAGCCGGTGGTTATTGTCGCCATCGAGAACCACTTCTCCATCCCCGGCAGCCTTAATCGTGATCGGCTTCTCGGCAGTGCCCTTGAGCGTCAGCGACATGGAGCCGTCAAAGGGAGCCATCATCGGATCGACATAGTCCAGCCGCTCGGGGCGATACAGACCAGCGTGGAGGAGAAGCGTGTCGCCGGGCTTGGCTCGACGCTCCCAGACGACAGACCAGTCGCCAAGGCCCGCACCATAATAAGCGTCAAGGATCCCGGTAAAGCTAGGCTCCTGACGGGGGCCGAAATAGTCGGGAGGATAAACGTGAAGCGTGCGGCCGCCTTTGTAGGGCTGGGGCTCGGTACGGGTCTTCACCTTCACCGTATGTGTAGCTTGGCCCGTAACCCCATCGGGGTCCGTCATGACAAAGTTGCACTCGTATTCAGTGCCTGGCTGGAGGTTGAGGATCGAGCCAGCGAAGCCTTCAGGGACGGTATAGTCGAGATTCTCACGGCGGCGATACACATTCTCACCACCAATGCGGACCAACGGGAGAGCATCGCGCCAGGCAGTGTCTCCTGTCTTGCGGAACTTTACTGCAACTGTGGCATTACGATTGGCGTCGCCAGCGATAGGCCATTCAAAGCCCAGATTCAGAAGCGTAGGATGTTCGACATGAAATTTGCCGGGTTGAGTCGCGTTCTGCGCCAGGGCACACGAGGCCAGCAGCAGCAAGAGGTACAACGATCGGGAGCGCATAGTTGGGGCCATTATATATGCAAGTTCGAGAAGTACTGAGAAAATGATGAGAAGTTGCTGACTGTAACTGGAGGCTTTACAAGGCGCGCAAATCCTATCCTCAAAACATGCAATCTGGCATAGTTTTCATTCTTGCTTCCGGACTGCTGCTTGCTGCGGAAAAACCGTATTACCTGCGACTGGCTTGTGTGCTCGAATCGCCTCGCCTGGGCAGAACAACTGTCGAAAGGATGGCAGCAAGGCGATTCAAAAAGATCTGGCGGGCAATACAGGATTACCGCAATGAAGACGCCTACCCGAGCGGGGTCCTGTGGTTGGCGAGCCACGATGAATGAACTGAAGCAAGCTAACCATGGCTGGTATGATGTCGGAACGGTGGAGTTATCGTTTGCCGAGTTTCGCGTTGATCTGGCCCAAAGGCGAGTTTTTGAGGGGACTCGCGAAATCAAGCTGCAGCCAAAGACTTTCGATCTTCTGCTCTTCTTCTGTCAGCATGCCGGGGAGCTGCTTTCGAGGGAGACGATCTATCAGGCCTTATGGCCCAATACCTACGTTGATGATCATTCTCTGTCGGTTCAGATTGCAGACCTGAGGAAGGCGCTTGGAGATAACCCGAAGGCCCCTCGTCTGATCGAGACGCGCTCCAGGCGCGGCTATCGTTTCCTTCCACAATTGGAGCGAGGAACCGTGGATTCACCAATTGCGCGCAGCCCGGAGGATCTTGAAATTCCCCAGACATCTTACGCAAGATCTGGAGACTTCAACATTGCTTACCAAGTGATAGGAAGCGGCCCGATAGACCTTGTATTTGTGATGGGCTGGGTATCACATCTGGAGTACTTTTGGCGGGAGCCGCATTTTCGGGAATTCCTGCTGAAGCTGGCATCGGTTTCGCGACTGATTCTTTTTGACAAGCGGGGGACAGGCCTGTCTGACCGAGTCCCCAATCAAATGCTCCCAACGCTCGAGCAGCGCATGGATGATGTTCGAGCCGTGATGGACGCAGTGGGCTCAGAAAAAGCGGTAATTCTTGGTGTGAGCGAAGGTGGCCCGATGTCAGCCCTCTTTGCCGCCACCTATCCGGAGAAAACTCTGGGGCTCGCGATGGTAGGAAGTTATGCCCGGCGCCTGAGAGATGTGGATTACCCGTGGGGTCCCACGCTGGAAGAACGCGAAGAGTATTTATCCCAAATCAGGCGGAGTTGGGGCGGTCCAATCGGAATCGAGGATCGCGCCCCAACGCTTGCTCAGAATCCTGAATTCCGGGAGTGGTGGGCAACATACCTGCGAATGGGTGTGAGCCCAGGTGGGGCGGAGGCACTAACGCGCATGAACGCCTCCATCGACGTCAGGGCCATCCTTCCTTTGGTGCGAGTACCTGCACTTGTACTGCACCGGCAGGATGACCGCTGCCTATTGGTAGAAGAAGGGCGATACCTGGCGAAGCTGATTCCAGGGGCTGAATTTGTAGAATTGCCCGGGGCCGATCATTTGCCGTTCGTAGGCAAACAAGAGGAAATTCTCGCACCGATTGAAAATTTCCTGATCGCAATTCAGGAAGCCGAGGCCCCAGACACACAGCTGGCAACGGTATTGGTGATGCGTGTTGAAGGGAGTCAGGAGCGCCTTGCGGAATTGGCAAGCGCTGAGATTCGAAAGTACCGTGCGAGGCAGGCTGGCCCGGGGCTCGACGTTTTGACCTTTGACGGGCCAGCCCGAGCCATACGCTGTGCAGCAGCGCTTCTGACGCATGCCAAAAGCCTGGGATATCCCGCAAGCGCAGCCTTGCATACCGGAGAGTGTTTGCTGCCTCCGCACAGGCAGGCCAAAGGGCCCGCCGTTGCGTTTGCAAAAGCGATCCTGGTGCATGGCAAGGAAGAAAATCGGTTGCTTTGTTCACGCGTACTGCATGATCTGGTGGCTGGCTCGGGAATTGAGTTCAGCCCAGCTCCCCTCGGCGAAGTTTCGTTCTCTGGCGAAGGTTGGCCGATCTACGGCGTTGTTAAGGTTTAGAAGTATGACTCGCAGAGAATGGTTCGCTGGATCGCTAGTGGCGGCCGCCGTGGCAGCACCAATGCCGTTAAGGCTGATTGCGCACCGGGGTGGAATTGTCGATGATACTCACGCCGAGAATAGTTTTGGATCGATTGATGCGGCCATTTCACGGGGCTACTGGATGATCGAGGTCGATGTACGGGCAACACTCGATGGCGAACCAATCCTGCAACACGATGCGACTCTCGAGCGATTCTATGGCGTAAAGCGCCAGCCGGAGCAGATGAACTGGCGCGAACTCAGCCAACTCAAGGCCAAACCAGGCGGCACCAGCCCGATTCATTTCGATGCCTTGTGTCAGATGTGCAAAGGCAAGATTCGACTGATGCTGGATATCAAAAACGCTTCGATGCCGATTGAATTTTATGAACGCATGCGCCAGAGTATGGACAAAGCGGGCTTACTCGATACTGCCTACATGCTGGGTGGAGACCGGTGGCGCAACGTCTTTGGCCCTGGTGGCACAAGAGAATCGGCAAACCGGAAAGCGCTAGCTGCGGCCGCCGAGCGGGGAGAAGATCTAAAGAAGCGCTACTTTCTGTTTGAACTGGCCAGCGATCTTGATGCTGAAGCCTCGAATTTGTGCAAACGGCTCGGGGTAGATGCCGTTGCGGCGGTCAATACGTTTCGCTACACAATGGCGAAGCGGGATGAATGGGAAGGGCCCAAAGAGGATATCCAAAAGCTGCTGAAGCTGGGCATCAACTCCTATCAAATTGATTCGCGATATGAGTCGCTGTTGCGGGATCAGCGATAGAACTGCGTTAGCCTAACCGGATAGAATCCCAATGCCGCGCCACGCCTTAATCGCTCTACTCGCTGTCTGCCCAATCCTGGCCCAATCCATAAAGGTCGACCCGCAGCGTTATGCCAACATGCGCTACCGCATGGTTGGCCCTGAGCGTGGCGGCCGCGTAACAGCCGTAGCCGGCGTCACATCGCAACCCCTTACTTATTACATGGGCTCCACTGGTGGCGGCGTCTGGAAGACCACAGATGCTGGCATTCGCTGGACCAACATCTCCGATGGCTTCTTCTCCGTCGCTTCGATGGGCGCGATTGAAGTAAGCGAGACAAACCCGAATATCATCTACGCCGGAACCGGGTCCTCGAAGATTCGAAGCAATGTCTCGATCGGCCGTGGCATCTACAAGTCCACAGATGCCGGCAAGACCTGGAGCTTCCTCGGCCTCCGCAACACAGGCCAGATCTCTACTGTCCGTATCCACCCAACTAACCCTGATATCGTCTACGTCGCCGCTCTAGGGAATCCATTCGTCCCAAATCCAGACCGGGGCGTCTTCCGCAGCAAAGACGGTGGCAAGACCTGGCAAAAAGTTCTCTTCCAATCTGAAGAACTCGGCGCTGCCGATCTTGAGATCGAACCCGGCAATCCAAACGTTTTGTACGCCAGCCTCTGGAAAGGCCAACGCAAACCCTGGACCATCATCAGCGGCGGCAAAGAAGGCGGTATCTACAAAAGCCTGGATGGTGGCGACACCTGGAACAAACTCGGCGGCGGCCTGCCCACTGGCCTCTTCGGGCGCTCCAACGTCGGCATATCAGCAGCCAACCCCAAGCGCGTCTACGCTCTCATTGAAGCCAAACCCGGTGCTGGCCTTTACCGCTCTGAAGACAGCGGCGCTACCTGGGCCCTGATCAACGGTGCAGCCAACCTCATCACACGGCCGTTCTATTACACGACCCTCGGTGTAGACCCCGGCAACGCCGACGCCCTCTACATCGGTAACGAAGCCTGGTTCCACTCCACCGACGGCGGCAAATCCTTCCGCACCCGGCGCGTCCCTCATGGCGATAGCCACGACGTCTGGATCAATCCAAAGAACTCCCAATACATGATTCAGGCCAACGACGGCGGCGCAAACGTGTCGCTCGATGGCGGCAATAGCTGGAGTCGCATCACCAATCAACCTACGGCCGAAATCTATCAGGTGGCCGTGGACAAGCAGTACCCTTACCTCATCTACGGAGCGCAGCAGGACAACACAACTTTGATCGTCCCCAGCAGGCCGCTGAGCAACGGCCAGCCCTACCGGGAAGGCCCGGGCTGCGAGACCGGGCCAATCATTCCAG
>CANGVB010000010.1 GCA_947456995.1 Bryobacteraceae bacterium
GATCTGTTCGAGGATGCGGGCGCGTTTGGCAACGGAGGTCTTGCCCCAGGCGCGGCGAGCAGCGTGTGCTGCGTCGAGGGCGCGATCAATGTCAGCGGCGTTCGAGCGAGGGATCTCGCATAGCACCTTGCCGGTGACCGAAGTTGTGTTCTCGAAATAGCTTTGCGACAAAGGAGCAACCCATTCACCGCCGATGTAGTTTTCGTAGCGATGTTTGAGGTTGATCTTCATGCCGCCGAGGCTGGATTGATGCGTGGACATTGAGGTAGATCCTTGATGAGATGTCGCGGAGATCCAACGTGGCTAGCTCCGCCGTTGACGATTCTATACTCTGTTGGGCCGCTCGTAATATGATGGATTCGCTTTCCGTTAAATTTATGAGCGAATCACTTTCCAGACGATATTTCTTCTACGGTGCCTTGTTGACCAGCGCCGTTCCTGCTGCGGGTTATAGCAGCGTCCCTTCGTTGCGTGCGCTTGGGTACAAGCCCTTCTACAGCAAACTCAACATTGCTGCTATCGGCTGCGGAGGGCAGGGAGGAGTAATTCTCAACCAGGCTGCGCAGACTGAGAATATCGTTGCCATGTGTGATGTCGATCTTGATCGGGGTGCTGCGAACCTGAAGAAGTTTGAGAAGGCACCGCTGTACCGTGACTTCCGGGTGATGCTCGATAAAGAAGGCAAGAACATTGATGCGTGCACGATTGCCATCCCTGACTTTATGCACGCTACCGTTGCCCTGGCCTGCATGCAGCGAGGCAAGCACGTTTATCTTGAGAAGCCGCTTACGCGTACTGTCTGGGAAGCACGCCTGCTTGCTGATGCTGCTGTGAAGTATAAGGTTGCGACGCAGATGGGCAATCAGGGCTTTTCGCATGAGTCTCATCGCACGGCTGCCGAGATTGTCTGGTCTGGAGAGATTGGCGACGTTACTGAAGTGCATGTCTGCGTTACGCCGGGCACGCACCCGACGGGCCTGCAAGCGCCCCCGCCTGAAGCAAGTGTACCCGCGAATTTGGACTGGCAGGCCTGGCTTGGCAATTCGCCCATGCGCGCTTTCAGCCCCGATTATGTACCTTACAACTGGCGCGGCTTCTATGACTTTGGGACAGGCCAGATTGGCAACTGGGCTACACACACGGCTGGGCCTGTGCACCATGCGCTGATGCTGGGTGCTCCTACCAGTGTTGAGTGTGTTTCACAAACCAACCCGAGCAAGATCACATTCCCGGATCGCGCCGTGATTCGTCTGGACTTCCCCTCTCGCGGTGACATGCCGCCAGTGAAGGTGTTCTACCATGACTCGGCGCGTAGCACCGATCCTGATGTTTATCATGTACCTGGAATGGAGAATGAGATCATTCTTCCCCCGCCGAATAACCTGACAGCGAAAGGACGTCCGATGGGCGGTGGCCGTCGTGAAGGCGGAGGGCCTCGTCCAACACCGCAGCCCGGAGCACCGCGTATGGGTGCTGGCGGCCCAGGCGTGAAGGTGTTTGGTGGTGATCGTGGTGGGCCGGCCAAGGGTCTGCTTACTGGGAATGGAGCCGTGTTTATTGGCACCAAGGGCATTATGGCTACGGTAGAACGTGGCGAAGGTGTATGGCTGCTGCCTGCTGCTCGATGGGCTGAATACGTGTTGCCTCCGCAGGTGCTTACGCGCTCGCCCGGCCACATGGCGGACTGGATTCGCGCGGCCAAGGGAGGCGATCCGGCCTGCTCGCACTTCGGTATTTCTGGCCCCTATGCAGAGTGGCTGGCTCTTGCCGCCCTCGCTTTCCAGGTGCCTGGCAAGCTTGAATGGGACAGCAAGTTGCTTCGCTTCACCAACAGTGTGGCGGCCAACAAGCTGGTTAAGCCCAACTTCCGTCCCGGTTGGGAATTGAAACTCTAGGATGGCCTTGGCTCAGCTCTCTCGTAGAAGCGTGCTTTCTCAGCTTGGGCTTGCTGCTGCCACACAGGCCAGGAAGCCCAACATCATTCTCATGATGGCTGATGATATGGGCTTCTCTGACATCGGTTGTTACGGATCGGAAATTGCGACGCCCAACCTTGACCGTCTGGCTCAAGGCGGATTGCGCTTTACGCAATTCTTCAACAATGCGCGATGCTGCCCGACAAGAGCATCGCTTCTGACGGGCCTTTACCCGCATCAGGTGGGCATCGGCCATATGGTGAACGATCGTGGACGCCCTGCTTATCAGGGTTACCTCAACGACCAGTGCGTCACGATTGGGGAGGCGTTGCGCGAAGGCGGTTACACCACGCTGATGACCGGCAAGTGGCATGTCGGCGAGAAGAAGCCACATTGGCCCAAGGACAGAGGCTTTGATCGCTATTTTGGTCTGGTCAGTGGGTCCAGTAGTTTCTATCGAGTCACGCAAGCGCGTCCGCTGGTAGATGAAGACAAGCCGGTTATGCCAAAGGATGACAGCTTTTATTTGACCGATTTGTTCACCGATCATGCAGTCAAATTTCTGGATGAAAACGGCCGCGGGCCGAAGCCATTTTTCTTGTACACCGCATTCACGAGCCCGCATTGGCCGTTGCACGCATTACCTGAGGATGTTGCCAAGTACCGGGGCAAGTACAAGATCGGATGGGATGAACTCCGCAAGCGTCGCCACGCTCGCATGATTGAGCTTGGAGTGGTGGACAAACGTTGGCCGATCACGGATCGCGAGTCGGATGTTCCGGCCTGGGATCAAGTGAAGGACAAGGATAATCAGGATCTTTTGATGGCCGTCTATGCGGCTCAGATTGACCGTATGGATCAAAACATCGGTCGAATCCTGGCCAAGGTGAAGGAGCTTGGGCAAGAACAAAATACACTGATTTTGTTTTTGGCCGATAACGGTGGTTGTGCAGAAGTGATCGACCGCGGCAAGCCCGGGGTGCCTGCAGGCGGGCCTGATTCCTTTCTCAGTTATGGCCCTCCCTGGGCGAATGCCAGCAATACGCCATTCCGGCGCTACAAGCATTGGGTGCATGAGGGTGGTATCGCAACGCCCTTGATCGCACACTGGCCGCAAGGCATCAAGGACGGGGGCAAGATCACCCACCAGCCTGGCCACTTGATGGACATCATGGCGACGTGTCTGGATCTTGGCGGAACCCCATATCCGCGTACATTCAAGAACCGCCCCGTCACTCCGCTAGAGGGGCGATCGCTCCTGCCAGTCTTTCAGGGCAGGAAGCGAACAGAGCATCCTTATCTCTGTTGGGAGCACGAAGGCAATCGAGCCGTACGACAGGGAAAGTGGAAGCTGGTTGCGCAGTTCAAAGGCGCCTGGGAGCTTTATGATCTTCAGGCTGATCGCACCGAGACCAAAGATTTGGCAAAAGCCAATCCTGCCAGGGCTAAAGCGATGACAGCGATCTATGATTCGTGGGCTCAGCGGTGTGGCGTTGTACCGTATGAAAGCCTCGAGCGGGCCGCTCTTTAAAAGCTCAATTCAACTGAGTCTTGACAGCAAAGAGATGCGTTTGCTGTAATAGAAAAGTCAGCGTTCCTCGGTAGCTCAATGGTAGAGCATTCGGCTGTTAACCGAAGGGTTGTAGGTTCGAATCCTACCCGGGGAGCCATTCCTTTTTCCCCCTCCTCTTCTACTTCAGCACCCCACGACTGCGAAATGTGCTGCTTTCCCAACCATTTGCCCGGGTAGCGCCCATGTTGAGAGATACAGTGTGAGGTCGCTCGTATTGGAACGGCTGCTGTGATCGATAACGAGATCCAGTCTTCCATCACCGTCCAGATCTCCAGCCCAGACCAGTTCTCCTCGTTGATCCGATAAGCCGCCCGGCCACTGGAAGAGGGTTTGCGTTTTTCCTCCATGCTTGAATTGCAGAAGAGTGGAATTCACCACTCCGACGCTGTATGCCTTGGCGTCGCAAGTGAGGAGTATCGGATTTTGTTCGAGGAATGAACCGTTTTCACTGCGGTCGAAGCAGGTGTGGACAGGTTTGGTTGCGAGTTGCGGAAGGCCGCGAAGCAGGAAGAGCGGCTCGGCTTCTGTAGCTTCCTCAAGCGTTATTTTGTTTACACACTTCTCGTCGCCAATCGGATCATGTAGCTTCTCCGCTACGATACGAAGCCTGGTCCACGCGAAGCCATCTCGCGAGGGAACAAGCCCGATCCAGCCGCCACTCGATTTGAATTCGGCTTCGCCCTGGTGGAAGGTGCCGAGCTGGATTAAGTCCAACCTGGGGCGGGGAACCGGCTTCGTAGCCGGACGCTTGACTGATTGTTGAGCAAAAGCCGGGGCGAATGTCATCAAGATCGAAAGCAAAATCCTCATGCTGGTTTCAGTCTAGCGGTTCGGGGCAGCCGCTAAGACGCGTGCCTCAAGTGGAATGATGTTGAGGAATGGAAATTTATCAGTTGGAATTGTTCCTGGCAGTGGTGAGCGCAGGGAGCCTCACGCAGGCGGCTAAAGACCGGGGACTTTCTGCAGGAGCGGTAAGCCAGCAATTGCAAAAACTGAGCGCTGACATTGGAGCTTCTTTATTCGTGAAAGCGGGCCGGGGTCTTCTCTTAACACCGGAGGGAGAGCAGTTTGCCGAACGTGCACGGCACTTGTTGAACGAAGTAGCTGAACTACGCCATAGCTTCTCTGGAAATGCGGATCAGGATACAAGCCCATTTCACTTCGCCACCGGAGCAACAACGCTCATCCATGGATTGAGCCGGCCGCTACGCGCCCTTCGCCGCCGCTATCGACAGGCGCAGATTCGCGTCACCGTTGCCAATACCGAAGAGATGGTGGAGGGCCTCTTGAAGCGGCGTTTTGATCTGGCACTCATTTCGTTACCCATCGAAGACGACCGTCTGAACATTACTCCACTCTACGAAGAGGAATTGCTGCTGCTCAGGAATTCAGATAAGCCTTTGAATGGTTGGCGTGTGGGCACAATCAAACCAGAGGATTTGAATTCCGAGCCATTTCTGCTCTACCCGCCCGATAGCAACATGAGGCAACTGATCAACCAGCACTTTCACTCGTTGGGAGTGAATCCGCATGTTTCGATGGAGGCTGCCGATACGGAAGTAATTCTGAGAATGGTGGAAGCAGGCTTTGGGCAGTCCATCTTGCCGGAATACGCGCTCAGGCGCAGCCCGCGCTACTTCAAGGTAATGCGGGTTGAGGGCGCACGATTGTTCCGAAGGCAGGCTCTGGCTTCTCTGCGAAGCGCCTATTCGAGGCCGCTCACTCATGCCATCTCCAAATTGCTGCAGTCCAGTCTGCGTTGATGTTGCCTATTGTTTAGAAAAACTAAAGGGTTGCTGTGGTTCTTTTGAGTTGTTCTCCTACTCAATGTGCGATAGTTTCATACGCGTGAAGACTCGTATTTCTTTCCTCCTTTTTTCTCTTTGTATTTCAAGCCTTTGGGGCCAGGAGTCGCGCGGCTCAATTGTGGGTACGGTTAGCGATGCCACCGGTGCAGTTGTGGCTGGCGCGACTGTTGAAATTCGCAACATGGAGATGGGCACTCGCAACACGCTCACTACCAATGCAGCCGGACAGTATGTCACCAGCTTCCTTATTCCCGGCTCTTATAAAGTCACAGTAGAGAACGCGGGCTTCAAGAAGTTTGTGCGAGAAGGAATCGAACTGCGTGTCAACGATCGTCTGACTGTCGATGTAGCGCTGCAACTGGGTACGGCTGAGCAAAGCGTCACAATCTCTGGCGACACTCCTCTACTCAACACGGAATCTGCTTCACTCGGTACCGTGATCGACCGGCGCCGTGTGGCCGAGCTGCCACTGCCTCATGGCAACCCCATGTTTCTGATTGGGCTTGCTTCGGGCGTTTCGTTTACCCGCGACCCACGCCTGGACAGGCCCTTTGAGCCGACCCACATTGTCGGCTACACGATGGATGGCACACGGGCTAATCGCAGCGACATCACGATTGACGGTGCGGTTGCAACCGCAACCGCAAATGGCGGCGAGGTGATTGCATCCTATGTTCCTCCTGCCGATACCGTTGCCGAATTCAAGGTGCAGACTGCAACTTTCGACGCCAGCATGGGCAACACAGAGGGCGGCGTAACCAACATCAGCATGAAGTCTGGCACCAACGAACTTCACGGAACAGCCTATTACGTGAACATGAATCCAAGCCTTTTTGCCAATGACTTTTTTGCCAACGCAAACCGGATTGCCCGGCCGGATTTTTATTACCACCGCTGGGGTGCCAGCGTAGGCGCACCCGTAATGCTGCCCAAGATCTACAACGGCAAGAATCGAACCTTCTTTATGTGGGGTTATGAAGGCATTCGTGAAGCAAGGCCAAGAAACAACGGCACGCCAACTGTGCCAACAGACGCCATGAAGGGTGGAGACTTTTCACAACTGCTCGCGCTCAACAACAGCTATCAAATCTACAATCCCCTTACGCGCCGAGCTGTGGCCGGCGGGCGCTTTCAACAGGACGCGTTTCCTGGCAACAGGATTCCCGCCTCTCTCTTCAACCCAATATCAAAGAGGGTTCTCGACACCTTCTACCCCAAGCCACTCACGGCTGGGAATCCCGATGGCACCAATAACTACCTACGCCCTGAATTGCAGGAGCGGGCCGTTTACTTCACACATTCCGTCCGTGTTGATCACAATCTGACAGAGAAGCATCGCATGTTCGCGCGCCTGAACTACTACAACCGTGACAGTGACTACAACAACTACTTCAACAACCTGACGACTGGGGAGTACTTCATGTTTGCATCCCGTGCCGCCACGATGGACCATGTCTGGACGATCAACCCATCGACTGTCTTGAACATGCGTTACGGCTACAACCGCTTCATTCGCGGAACCAATGCAAACCCGGAGCAGCGCGGATTTGACCTCACATCGATCGGTTTTCCGGCCTCCTATGCGAACCAGATTCCGGCAGACATTCGGCGCTTCCCGCGCTTCGACATCGCTGGCTACCAGGGAACAGCAATTGGCGGCGAATTGCGTCCCAACGATACTCACTCCTTCAATGTCACTTTGCAGAAGGTGCAGGGGAAACATTCCTGGAAGTCTGGAGTTGAGTTTCGTTCTTATCGGGAGACCAACCGCTTCTTTGCCAATACGCAAACGGGACAATTTGTTTTTGACTCGAACTGGACTCGTGGCCCGCTCGACAATGCGCCCAATGCGCCGGGTTCACTTGGTCAAAGTGTTGCGGCATTCCTGCTTGGTTTGCCATCTGGTGGCGGTGTCACTCGTGCAGCCGACTATGCGGAGCAGTCCACAAGCTGGGGTGTCTTCTTCCACGACGACTGGCGTGTGACTTCAAAGCTCACATTGAATCTTGGATTGCGCTGGGAGTATGAAGGTGCACTTACAGAACGGTACAATCGCAGCGTTCAGGGTTTTGATTTTTCTGCAGTACAACCCTTTGAAGCGGCAGCCCGTGCCGCTTACGCAAACAGTTCCACTCCAGAGGTGCCGGTTTCTGCATTCAACACAAGAGGCGGGCTCACCTTTGCCGGTGTGGGGGGGAATCCCCGTGCTTTGTTTAACACACCAAAGACGAACTTCATGCCACGAATCGGCTTCGCCTATCGCATAAACCCCAAGACCGTTTTCCGTGGTGGCTATGGCATCTTTTACGGCTTTCTCGGACAGCGTCGTGGAGACGTAATTCAGACTGGATTTACCCGCACCACGAATTTTGTGGCCAGCCAGGACAACGGACTGACTTTCCCCAATACACTCTCCAATCCCTTTCCGACACCGATCCTTGAGCCATTGGGAAGCAGTGGCGGTGCACAGACCTTCCTTGGGCAATCTGTGACATTCTTTCAGCAAAATCCGGTTGCCCCTTACATGCAAAGATGGCAGGCAGGCTTCCAGCGTGAACTCGGAAAGGGTTACGTGCTCGATGCCACCTATGTTGGCAATCGGGGAACGAGCATTGAAATCGGTCAAAACATCAACGTGACTCCGCAACGATTTCTCAGCACAAGCCCAACGCGCGATCAGGCCAGAATCGACTACCTGAGTGCGAACCTGCTGAACCCCTTCCGCGGATTGTTGCCCGCAGGTGCCATTGGTGCATTTACTGGAGTCAACATGGCTCGTGAAAGATTGCTGCGGCCTTATCCACAATTTGATGCCGTGAATCAAACCCGCTTTGACGGCTATAGCTGGTATCACTCTTTGCAGATTGGGCTGGAGAAACGATTCTCCAAGGGCTACACGATCTCCGGCAACTACACGCTGTCGAAATTCATGCAAGCGACAGAAACTTACCAGGCCGATGACTTGCGGCCTGTGGAAGTTATCTCCGATGCCGACCGTCCGCACCGCCTAACTGTGAGCGGCATCTATGAGTTGCCCTTTGGCCCCGGCCGCACCTGGCTGGCTGCAACCAATCCCGTGGTCTCACGCATTGTTGGCGGCTGGCAGTTATCTGGTGTTTACACTTTCCAGAGTGGTGCACCCATCAACTTTGGCAACATCATCTTCAACGGGGACATCAACAATATCAAGCTGAGCGGAGATCAACAGACGGTAGAGCGCTGGTTCAATGTCGACGCCGGGTTCAACCGAAACGCGGCGCAACAATTGGCCAGCAATATCCGCACCTTTCCGCTTCGCTTTGGCTTCCTCCGCGCCGACAAGGTCAACAACTACGATTTGTCAGTAATCAAGAATACGCAAATCAAAGAACGGGTGAACTTTCAATTCCGTGCAGAATTCCTGAATGCGATGAATCACAAGTTGCTTCCTGCGCCTAACACCTCGGTTGCCCAGGCGGCTTTTGGTCAAACCGTTGCTTCTAATACTGCGAACTATCCGCGCCGTATTCAGTTGACGGCGAAGTTCATTTTCTAAAAAGTCAGAATCTTGCGACCTTGCTCTGCGGGTTGTTTTGTGAAATCATGCCGTCAAGTATGGCTTCCTTCACCCGCAGAAATCTTATGCAGCTGGCTGGTGCCAGCGCGGCATTCGCTCAGTTTGACCCCGTCGGGCCGCCTTCCAAATACGATGCCAACTGGGACTCGCTCAAGCGCCATCCGCTTCCTGCCTGGTTCAACAACGCCAAGTTAGGGATTTTCGTGCACTGGGGTCTATACTCGGTGCCGGCTTGGGCGCAGCCTTCTGGCGAGCTTGGCAAGGTTGATTTCAACAAGTGGTTCTATCAAAACCCCTATGCCGAGTGGTATCTGAATTCGATTCGCCTGAAGGAATCTTCTGCCTACAAACATCATGCTGCCACTTATGGCGCAGACTATGACTACTATCGTTTTGCAGACCGCTTCACTAAAGAGAGCATGAAGTGGCAGCCCCAGGAATGGGCTTCGCTCTTTCGCTCGGTTGGTGCGCGTTATGTCGTGCTAACCACAAAACATCATGACGGCTTTACGTTGTGGCCTTCGAAGGTGAAGAATCCCGTAAAGGCAGACCTTCCTACAATCGGTCGGGATCTTGTAGGAGACCTCACACAGGCCGTGCGTGGCGCAGGGATGAAGATGGGCCTCTACTACTCCGGAGGCCTTGACTGGACCTTTGAGAAGAGGCCTGTAGCCACAATGGCTGATGTCCGCAACACAGTAGTGCAGAGCCAGCAGTATGCTGATTACGCCGATGCCCACTGGTACGAACTGATGGATCGATATCAGCCTTCGGTCTTGTGGAACGATATCGGCTATCCCAAGACCGGCAAGCTGGAGCAGATCTTCAGCGACTTCTACAATCGCGACAAAGAGGGGCTGGTGAACAATCGCTTTGGGCGCGATCACTTCGACTTCACGACGCCTGAGTATTCCCGCTACGAAACCATCGTCGAGAAGAAGTGGGAGAGCTGCCGGGGCCTTGGCTTCAGCTTCGGCTACAACCAGATTGAGGGGCCAGAGCACGTCATCGCCTCCGACAAGTTGATCGAGCTTCTGGTCGACATCGTATCCAAGAACGGAAACCTCCTCCTGAACGTTGGTCCAAGGCCTGATGGCAGCATCAGTGAGATTCAGAAAGACCGTCTGGTGACACTTGGCAAATGGCTTGCCGTGCATGGCGAAGGCATCTTCGACACCAAGCCCTGGATTCGATCGACAGTGAAAGACAAAGAAGCGGATATACGGTTTACGCGTAAGGGCGATTCCGTTTATGCCTTTGTGATGAAGCCCTCTACGGGTGATTCGATTCGAGTACCCAATGTCTATGCGGCGGATGCCACCAAGGTAGAAATGCTGGGGCGGCCCGGCTCGCTCGAATGGAAGCAGGCAGGGCGCGATCTGGTTGTGGGTGCAAAGCACAATGGGCCATATGTAGCAGCCCTCAAAATCAGCCCGGCACCCCAACAATTGGTTCGCGATTGATTATAAACTCGTGGCAGATGAGCTACACACGTAGAGATTTTGCCAAGACTGCCGCAATGGCTTTGCCTGCGATGAATTTGATGGGTAAGCCCGATTCGCGCTTTCAAGGAGTGTTGATTGGTGCGATCACTTATAGCTTCAGAGCTCTGCCTGGTAGCGCAGAAGAGACTCTGAAGTATTGTCTTGATTGCGGCATCAGCGGCATTGAACTGATGAGTGGTGCAGCGGAAGCTTATGCCGGCTCACCGGCGGGTGTGGCTCGTCCCTTTGGCCCAGGTGGTGGGCCGAGGCAGCGGCCGACTCCCGAGCAAATCGAAGCGCGCAAGAAGGCAGCTGAGGATGTCAGCAAGTGGCGCCTGTCGGTATCAATGGACAAGTACAAGGCCTTCCGCAAGATGTACGAAGATGCGGGTGTAAAGATTTACGCGTTCAAATTGCCGCCGACACTCGAGATGCCGGATGCCGAGTACGAGTACATCTGGAATGTCGCCGAGACCCTTGGTGCTAACCACATCACGATGGAGTTGCCCACCGACGACAAGCTGCTGGAGCGGGTGGCCAGCTATGCGGCGAAACGCAAATTGAACATTGCCTTCCACACCCATGGACAGGGCGGCGAAAGTGGTTTTGCCAAAGTGCTGGGTGCATCGAAATACACTGCTTTGAATCTGGATGTTGGCCACTACTTCGGGGTGACCGGGCAATCTCCCGTGCCAGTGATCGAGAAGTATCATGACCGCATTTCAAGCTTGCATCTGAAGGATCGCAAGGGCCCTGTTGATGGCAAGGGTGGGCCGAATATGCCGTTTGGTCAGGGCGAGACGCCACTCAAGGAAATACTCAAGCTGATGAAGCAGAAGAAATATAAGTTCCCGGCCAGCATCGAGTACGAATACGAGACACCTCAAGGCTCTGATGTTCTGTCTGAGATGAAGAAGTGCGTGCAGTACGCCAAGAACGCGCTCAGCTAGGCTTAGGGCAGCTTTGCCAGCCGTGCATCGAGTTGCCGACGGGCTTCGCTGCGCGGACTGGTGGCCTCGTTGAGTTGTTTCCGAAAAACTCCGAACCGATCCTCAAGCGAAGCCCGGTCTTTCGGGAAATGCTTCAGGTAGTAGTTAGGGTGAGAGTCGAGTTGCTGCCAGAGGCTATTGGCTCGCCCCGGGTTGCCAGGCGCCAGAGCGTTGACAATAGCGGCCTTCGCGAGCCCCTCCATAAACCACAGATCGAGCAGCGAAAACTCGCCGGGCTTTTCAGCGTCTACTCTCTCGTCAGTAGTGAAGACCGCCTGCTTTTGTCCAAAACTGAAGACAGACGCTCCCATGCTGCGCATGGTCGCCAAATTGGATTCATAAGCGAGTGCCGCTCCTGTATGAGCACCGCCTGATGTAACCCAGGTGGATGCGGCAACACCAGCCAGCGACTCGGTATCGATGGCTTCAAAAAAGGTGCGCGACACAGAAGAGGGGCCCTGAGCCCAAACTGAGGTTCCAACCATCAGGACTGACGCACCGGGTAGAAGTTGTTTCAGCCTGGCGGGCTGCCCGAGCATCGGCGAAGCGTCATAGTAGGTGGCAATCAAAGGCAGCTTCTGCTCTTCGATCAGGCGGCGCAGATTCAACAGAATACCGTGGCCTGCGCGGTAAGAATCGCGACGCTGCGTGTAGGGGCTGGGGGCTGCAGAGATGAGGCGAATTTCGCGCGGTTTTTCCTCTTGCGCAAGAGCTGCGGCCGGAAGAAACAGGAAGGATCTTCGTTCCATAGTGTCGTTCTTAGACTAACTCTGTTGCAGGGTTTTTGTGCTGTCGATAAACAAAGAAGACAGCGCGAGTACAACAAAGCCTGCTGCGCAGAAATAGAAGATCTCCTGCCAGTCTTTCTGATGAATCGAAGTCGCCAAAATGAAGGGGATCAGTTTGGCAACTGCGGATGCTCCAAAATTTCCCCACATGTTGGCCCAGGCCATTGTGGATGCAACGTGGGTGTTGCCGATATCTTGCCCAAGCGCCCAGATGGCCGGCATCACACTGTCTGCTGCAAAGGCCACCAAAGCGCAAGCAGCCACCACAGAGAGAGCACCAGGCAGCAATGGGCAAACAATGTAACAGATTGCAGCAGTGCTTCCCCCAATGATGAAGGGCAAACGACGGCCCCAGCGCTGGCCGTAGCGTCTCGTCAACATGTCACACCACCAGCCGCCAAACAACATCCCCACCATACTCGTTGCCAAAGCAATCGACACATAGCGGCTGGCTGTAACCTGATCGAGGCCTCTTACTTCCTGCAGATAAGCAGGCAGCCAGGTGATCAGGAAGGCCCAGCCGAAGTTGAGGCCCAGACTCCCCAGGCTCAATAGCCATAGGCCCGGGTGCCTAACCAAAGCACCCAATGGAAATGAACGCGCACCTTGAGTTGTTAGTGGCGGAACCAGGCTCCGCTCGGCTTCGTTAGTCCAGGGGTGTTGTGCGGGGTGATCACGAAACACGAAATGGGATGCCAGCGCCAAACCAATTCCAATTGCGCCGTAAATCCAGAGAACCGGGCGCCACGATCCGAGCGCAGCAATCGCGAACGCAGTAAGCCAGAGGGCCAGCGAATTGCCAATCCGGCCGCCGAAGGCAACTACACTATTGGCCCGCGCCCGATGCTCGAAGGGAAACCACTTCGAAGTGAGCAAGGCACTGGCTGGATAAGCACCCGCTTCTGCTAATCCGCAAGCCGCACGCACCACCATCAATCCCAGGAAGCCCCCAACAAAGCCCGTCAGTGCCGTGCACAGGCTCCACGCAAGTATGTAAACCACCAGCATCCGGCGAGGCCCAAAGCGATCGGCCAGATAACCGGCCGGGCATTGCCCGAGAGCATAAGCAAAGAAGAAGCCAGCAAGAATATCCCCTACGTCCTGCTTGCTGAAATTCATCTCGGTTTGAAAACTTTGCGACTGCACTACCGCACCCATGCAAACACGATCCAGGTAAAGGATAAATGCATTGGCCGTCGCAATCGACAGCACCCCGTAGCGGACTTTGGTGGCTGCGCTCACTTCAGATTGTCTTTAAGGAAGCGCAGGAAATTGCCGGCAAAGATGTTGTCGATGTCAGCCGGCTTGTAGCCTCGAGCCGCCAGCGGCGTTGAAAGGTTGGCGAGGTCGGCAATCGAATTCAGATCCATCGGTGTCTGTTCGGTGCCGTAGCCTCCGTCGAGGTCTGTACCAATCCCGACATGTTTGGCATTGCCGGCAATCTGGCAGATGTGGTCGATGTGATCACAGATCTTTTCAATCTTCAGATTGAAGTCTTGTGGCTTCGACTTGTGATGCACCCAGTTGTGCACCATCATGATGGCGTCAAAGGCCATTCCGATTACCGCACCACGCTCAATCAGAGCGCGGATCTGATCGTCGGAGAGCTGGCGATTCCAGTCTGCAAGACTACGGCAATTGTGATGACTCGCCCAGACCGGGCCACGGAAGCGGCTCAGCGCATCCCAGAAGCTCTCGTCGCACAAATGGGTGGCATCCAGGATAATGCCCAGCTCTTCCATCTTCTTCAGCAGCTCGTGTCCGCGAACGGTGAGCGGGCCTTCGTCATCCGTGCCATGCCCATAGATCCCAGGGCCATAATGAACCGGGCCCAGGGCGATAAGCCCGCTGTTGCGAGCTTTCTCCAGATGCTTCATCGAAAGAATCGAGTCTGCGCCTTCGAGGCTGAGCAAATATCCGATCGGCAACTTGGCGGTGCTGGTGGCGTTGCGCCATAGACTGGCATGAGCAGACACTTCCTGCCATGTGCGCAGTTGCACAAGCTCCCCCGCCTGCTCCATTGTTCGATACCAGGCGAGTTGACCCTGGGTCTGTGCCCAGGCTTGCTCAGGACTCTGCCAGCCGGGCAGCTTGCTGAAGCGTGCCGAGTGTCTGGCAATCTGAGTTGCGACACAAAGGCCGATGCGCCCTTTGCGCATCTCAGGCAGGCAGACTGTGCCATTGCCCCGGTCGGGCAAATCTTTCATGCCGATTTCGCGGCGGCGAATGTCGACCAGCGGCAGCCGGATATCCCGGTTCCACTCCATCGCATTCATTGAGAGGTCAAGGTGGGCGTCAAAGATCAAAGAGGGCTGAGACATGCGGATTTGACAATGATATACGTTGAGGGTGCCAGTTTCACTAAAAGACGAACGAGTATTAGTTGTAGGTGCCTCCAGCGGCATTGGACGCGAGGCTGCAAAGATGTTTGCGCGCGACGGAGCAAAGGTTTATGCCAGCGCCAGACGAGAAGAAAGGCTGGCCTCGCTGGCCGCCGAGATGGCCGCAGAAGGCTTTCCGATTGTGTACGGCGTAAGTGACGCCGGGACACACGAATCGATGGAGGCTCTTGCTGCTGACGCGGTTGCCAAGCTTGGTGGCGTCGACGTCGTTGTCTACGTAACCGGAACCAACACGCCAGACCGCGCCCTTACCCGCCTCACCCGCGAAATCTGGAATGAATTGATCGAAGTCAACCTGAATGGCGCATTCTCGTTGAGCTCTGCTTTGCTGCCTGCGATGCGCGAAGCGAAGAAGGGCCACTTCATCTACGTGGGCTCGATTTCGGGCAAGTACGCCGACGTTTCAGGCGCTGCCTACCAGGCCTCCAAGCGTGGCTTGTTTGGTCTTGCCCTGGCGATCCGTCAGGAAGAGCGCCAGCACGGCATCCGCACCTGCGTCATTTGCCCCGGCCTTGTCGATACAGAACTGATGGAGAAGCGCCCGGTTAAGCCCGACGCTGAGACTCTGAGCAAAGCTCTGCAACCCGAAGATGTGGCGGAGATGATTTTTGGCGTGGCCAAGTTGCACCCCCGTGCCGCCGTGCCAGAACTCGAAATCTGGCCAACCGTAATCTAGCGGCTCGCCCGCTTGCGCGCCATCCACAGCAAAGCAGGAATTAGAAGGAGTGCCGAAGCCGGCTCTGGAACCGGGCTGTCAACGACTGTCGTAGAGCTTCGATTGACAGCCCGAAAAGCATGGTTGTCACTCTCGAGAGCGTTACTGGTGGAGCGCATTACGATGCGATCAAAATGCTCTGCGCTACCTGAGGCGTAGATGTTTACATAGATCCCTCGGCCCTGATCTCCATTGGCTGAAAAACCGCCGATCGAAGCAATCTGTGTCCCCGTAAGCGCAGCAACCAGACTATTGCCCATGTAGAGATCAATGTAGTTGTACGCGTCCAGGCTTCCGACGTAGAAGCCGAGGTAATCAAGGGCGTAGGCAGAGGTGATCGTCACTGAAGCGCCCCGAGTTGGTCCGATGGTCAGATATGCGGAGGTGTCATTCGGTGGTGCCGCACTGACACTCGAGATGTTTCCGGTGACAACATTGGTTGTCGCACCCGTGTAAGTGATTCCATTTGCTGAGGGCAGCAAGCCGTCGTTGAAATTGAACGTCACAGATTGGCTGACCAGTGTGAAGAGTCCCTGGTTGGCTACGATCGAACCGCCGGTGTTGACGCTAACGGCAAATACGGGGCAGGATAGCGCTAAGAGCAATAAGGTACTAGTAGTTTTCACAAGTCCAGAATAGGGCCGAATCTTAGTTTTGTACAGTACTACCAGTACTGTAAGGTGTTTGGGGGTATTCGCATAGAATGTTTAAGATGAATCGCCGATCTTTTCTCATGAGCAGCGCTGGGGCTTTGGCTGCGGCCCAATCCCGCCCCAATGTGGTTTTGATTTATGCAGATGACATTGGTTACGGCGATTTGGGCTGCTACGGTGCGACTGCCGTCAAGACACCGAACCTCGACAAGCTTGCCCGAGAGGGTATGCGCTTTACCGACGCGCACTCCTCCTCCGCCACCTGCACTCCCAGCCGTTATTCGATGCTCACCGGCGAGTACGCTTGGCGCAAGAAGGGCACCGGCGTGCTCCCCGGCGACGCGCGCTTGATCATCGACCCTGCAAATCTCTCCTTGCGCGGCATGATGAAGCAAGCGGGCTACCGCACAGGTGTCATCGGGAAATGGCGTCTGGGCCTCGGCAATGGCAACCTCGACTCGAATCGGGACATCAAACCGGGTCCGCTTGAGATCGGATTTGATTCCGCGTTCTTGATGCCTGCCACTGGCGACCGTGTCCCTTGCGTCTATGTCAAAGATCGCAACGTCGTGGGCCTCGATCCC
>CANGVB010000011.1 GCA_947456995.1 Bryobacteraceae bacterium
CCTCGAACTCAATCAGATCGACCCGAAGAACCTGGCCAATGGTGGTGCCTTCCTGACAGAACAGGTGCCCAATCCCTTCTTCGGTAAAGGGCTTCCAGGCTTGCTTTCTTTGCAGCGCATCCCGCGCATGCAATTGCTGAAGCCCTATCCTCAGTTCGCCTCCCCAACTACAGCCAACGCCTTCGGCGGCAGCCTGATCTACTTCCGGCCCCCAGTCGGTGACAGCATCTATCACGCCGTCACAATGCGTGTGGATCGTAAATTCTCTCGTGGCTTCTCCCTCGGCGCACACTACACGATCTCCAAGGTTCTCGAAACCGGTGGAGGCGGCAACGGCATCGCCTTCCTCGATCCAGCCGGGATTCGCGATACCTACAACGTCAGGCTCGAACGCTCTGTCGGCTCCTTCGACGTCCCGCAACGTGCCGTCATCACCTTCTCTACACAGTTGCCTTTCGGTAGAGGCAAGAAGTATCTCAACAAGAACAAGCTCATGAATCGCTTCGTCGGCAATTGGCAGTTCTTCTCCAACACAACCTTGCAGGCCGGTCTGCCAATCAATGTCGGCGGGCCCGATCTGTCTCGCATTGCTGGTGCCAGCCCTTCGCGAGCCTCTGTCGTTCCGGGCGTCGAAGCTGCCTATCCGCTGTCGCAATCCATTGCCAACAGTCGCGATTGGTCCAATGCCTGCGGCTGCACCAAGCCCTGGTTCAACCCGGCAGCCTTTCGCACCACGCCTGAGTTTCAAATCCCCGACGGGCCTCGCTTCCTCCCCAACATTCGGGAAGGCTGGTTGAGGGCAAGCGACGTGAACCTGCAGAAGTCGGTATTCCTTACGGACAAGATCCGCATGTCGCTGCAGCTTCGTGCTTTCAACGTGCTCAACCAGGTCTCTTTCGGTGGCCCAAGTGTAATCACAGTGGGACAGGCCAACTTTGGTAGTGCTGGTGGAGTAGTAGACAATTCCCGACGCGTAGAGGTGGGTTCCAAGATTTACTTCTAACCGGGCTAAGCTTAAGTCATGCTTAGATTCGTTTTATCGATTTGTGTTGGTCTTGGCCTCTACGCTCAAGCCCCACTCCCGCCCGGGCTGGAGCGTGGTGTGACTGTAGAAGGAATTACCGAATACAAGCTCACGCGCAACGGCTTGAAGGTGCTTCTTTTTCCTGATCCGTCAAAGAATAAATTCACCGTAAATATCACCTACCTGGTCGGTTCCCGCCACGAAAACTATGGCGAAACGGGAATGGCCCACTTGCTGGAACACCTGGTTTTCAAGGGTACACCCAAGCACGGCAACATCCCCAAAGAACTTACCGACCACGGCTGCTTCCCGAACGGAACCACCAGTTGGGACCGCACCAACTACTTCGAAACCTGCAATGCATCAGAGGAAAATCTCCGCTGGGCACTCGATCTCGAATCCGACCGCATGGTCAACTCCTTCATCGCAAGAAAAGACCTCGACAGCGAAATGACTGTCGTCCGCAACGAGTTTGAGAGCGGCGAAAACAACCCCTTCAATATCATGTTCCAACGGACCCTGGCCACGATGTTCGAATGGCATAACTATGGCAAGACAACCATAGGTGCGCGTAGCGATATCGAGGGAGTTAACATCGAGCGCCTACAGGCCTTTTACAAGCGCTTCTATCAGCCTGACAATGCAGTTCTCACGATTACCGGCAAGTTTGATGAAGCAAAAACACTGGCCATGGTGATGGAACTCTTTGGTTCAATCCCCAAGCCTGAGCGCACAATTCAAGCCACCTACACCGAAGAGCCAGTACAGGATGGCGAGCGGCTGGTGACCGTCCGCCGCGTAGGCGGCATCCAGGTATTGATGGCTGGTTATCACATCCCCGCTGGCACACATCCCGACATCGGCGCACTCAACCTGCTCGAAGCAGTTCTAAGCGATGACGCCACCGGTCGTGTCTACAAGCGCTTGGTCGAAACCAAAAAGGCGACACAAAACTTTACCCAAACCTTTGAACTCACCGAGCCCGGCGCCATGCTCCACGGCCTGGTTCTATCCAAAACCGATAACGTCGAAGAAGCGAAGAAGATCTTGCTCGATACTGTTGAGGGTTTTGCTAAAGAACCCGTCACCAAGGTAGAAGTGGATCAGGCCAGGCAAACCCTTCGCAAGAACTACGACATCGCCTTCAACAATGCAGAGCGAATTGGCCTCACACTCAGCAACTATATCGGTCTTGGGGATTGGCGCACGTATTTTGTGATCCGCGACGCCACACTCAATGCCACCCCTGAGCAGGTGCAGCAAGCTGCCATCCGCTACATGAAGCCATCCAATCGCACGCTCGGTGTCTTCATCCCTGAAGACAAGGCCGACCGCACCGAGGTGCCCAAGGCTCCCAGCATTTCCTCACTCGTCAAAGATTACAAGGGCGGCGCTGCCCTGGCCGCTGGGGAAGCCTTTGATTCCTCCGCAGCCAATATCGACAACCGTACCAAGCGCGCAAAACTTGCGGCTGGCCTGCAAACCATGCTTCTGTCGAAGAAGAATCGCGGAGAAAAAGTAAACGCCCAGATCGTGCTCCGGATGGGCGACGAAAAATCACTGATGGGCAAAAGCGAGATTGGCAGCCTCACGGCCAGCATGCTCGATCGCGGCACCACCAAGCGAGACAAGAAGCAGCTCAAAGACGAACTCGATCGCCTGAAGGCGAACGCCCGTATTTTCGGCGGGGCAACTCAGGTACTGGCTTCGATTGAAACCACACGTGCCAATCTGCCCGCCGCTCTTACCCTTGTCGCTGAGATGTTGAAGGAACCTTCCTTCCCTGAAAGTGAATTCCAGGAGTTAACCAAGAACTTCATCACTGGCGTTGAGAATGGCCAGAAGGAACCACAGTCGGTTGCCATGATTGCCATGATGCGCCACATGTCTCCCTATCCCAAGGGCGACATCCGTTATCGTTCGACTCCCGAAGAGCAGATCGCAAACATCAAAGCCGTTAAGCTCGACGACCTGAAGGCCTTCCACAAGCAATTCTATGGTGCTTCTGCAGGGCAGATCTCGATTGTCGGCGATTTTGATGAAGCAGCCGTTGCCCCGCTTCTCGCCAATCTCTTTGGCACCTGGAAGTCCAACTCGCCCTACACTCGCATCCCCAATCCCTTCAAGCCGGTAGTACCTGTCAATCAGTCGTTCCAGACTCCAGACAAGGCCAACGCTGTGTTCTTCGCAAGCTTCCCGATCCAGATCAGCGACGATCATCCCGATTATCCTGCTTTGGTTCTGGGCAACTACATTCTCGGTGGTGGTTTCTTGAACTCCCGTCTGGCCAGCCGCATCCGTGGCAAGGAAGGCTTGAGCTACGGAGTTGGTGCCAACTTCTCGGCATCTCCCAAGCAGGACAACGCAATGTTCATGGGCAATGCAATCCTGAATCCCGCCAACATCCAGAAGGTGGAAAAGGCCTTCCAGGAAGAACTCGAAAAGGCCTTCAAGGACGGCTTTACTCTTGACGAAGTAAATTCGGCCAAGAAGGGTTGGCTGCAATCCCGGCAGGTGATGCGTACCGAAGACAACATGCTGACGGGTACGCTCAACAACAACGCCGCCTACGATCGCACGATGCTCTACACTCGCGAAGTGGAAAGCAAAGTCGATGCTCTCACGCCCGAGAAGGTGAATGAGGTCTTCAAGAAGTACATGGATCCTTCGAAGCTCAGTATCTTCAAGGCTGGTGATTTTGAGAAGGCGGGCATCAAGCCCTAACCCAATAAAAAAGGCCCACTCCAGCGCAAACTGGAGTGGGCCTTTTTTATTGCTTAAACGTACTGGAAGTTGCCGTCTGCCCCAACCGTGATCGTGATCAGCTCGGGGCGAATGCCCTCTGCCATCATGCCAAGTACACGCCGGCTTATGTCCGGCAGTACCGTGTTGGTGAGGATGTTGTCGACGTTGCGAGCACCCGATTCTACTTCGGTGCAGCGTGCGGCTACGGCATCGATTACGTCGGCACCAGCGGCAAGCTCGATCTTGTGAGTTGCCTTGAGGCGCTTCTGAATCTTGCCCAGCTTGAGCTTGACGATCGTCTTGAGCACCTCGTCCCGAACCGGATAGTAAGGGATGATCACCATACGGCCGAGGAAGGCCGGCTTGAAGATCTTGTCTAGTTCAGGCTTCATCGCCGTTATGATGCCTTCGGGTGAGGGCATCGTTTCCGGGTCTGCCACCAGCTTCATCAACGTATCTGTCGCCGCATTGGACGTCAGGATGATCACGCTGTTGCGGAAGATGATCTCGCGGCCTTCGCCGTCTTCCATGCGGCCTTTATCAAAGACCTGGAAGAAGAGTTCCAGCACGTCGGGGTGAGCCTTTTCGACTTCGTCGAGCAAGACCACCGAGTACGGCCTGCGGCGAACGGCCTCAGTCAGCACACCACCTTCGCCATAGCCCACATATCCGGGAGGCGAACCCTTCAGCGTAGACACCGTATGAGCTTCCTGGAACTCGCTCATGTTGATGGCGATCATGTTGTCCTCGCCGCCATAAAGCATGTCAGCGATGGCCAGCGCGGTTTCGGTCTTACCGACACCCGAGGGGCCAACAAGCATGAAAACACCCACTGGCTTAACCGGATCGTCCATCCCTGCCTTGTTCGTTCTGATGCGTTCAGAGATGGCATGCATCGCATGATCTTGGCCGATGACGCGAGCGCAAAGATGCTTCTCGAGTTCAAGAACAGTTTGAATCTCATCCTTGAGCATCTTGCCAATCGGGATACCCGTCCAGGCGGCGATCACTTCTCCCACAACCTGGGCGTCAACGGAAACACGCATCAACGGGCTTTCACCCTGCAGTTCTTCCAGTTCCTTGGTCTTTGCATTGATCTTGGTGCGGAGGTCTTCCTTGTCGATCCCTTCTGCATTGGCCATGATCTGGTCGCGAATCTCGCGGATCTCGTTGACGATGCCGCCTTCCTTCTCCCATCGATCCTTGAGTTCTTTCAGCTTGGTCTCGGCAATGAGCTTCTTCTCGGCGATTTCACCAAGGCGTTCCTTGTGATCGGCGCCGATTTCGAGTTCACGATTGAGAACGCGCGTCTGCACGTCATAGTCATCGATCTCGCGTTGTGCGGCTTCCACTGCGGGCGGCACTGAGTTCTGCCCAAGAGACAATCTTGCGCAGGCGGTATCCAGTACGCTTACAGCCTTGTCGGGCAACTGGCGATCGGGCAGGTAGCGATGAGACAGCTTCACTGCAGCAGCGAGGCCTTCATCAAGAATCAGCACATTGTGATGCTTCTCAAGCATCGGGAGAATGCCGCGCAGCATGAGCTGGCAGTTGTATTCGCTAGGCTCATCCACCTTCACCAACTGGAAGCGGCGGGCGAGAGCAGGGTCTTTTTCGAAGTACTTCTTGTACTCGGCCCAGGTGGTTGCTGCGAGCGTGCGGAGTTCTCCGCGAGCCAGTGCGGGCTTCAGCAGATTGGCCGCATCGTTCTGGCCAGCCTGACCGCCGGCGCCAATCATGGTGTGAGCTTCGTCGATGAAGAGGATGATCGGTGTGGGAGACTTCTTCACTTCGTCGATCAAGCCCTTGAGGCGATTCTCAAACTCACCCTTAACGCTTGCGCCAGCCTGAAGCAGCGCGAGGTCGAGCGTGCGAAGGGTGACATTCTTGAGCGGTGGTGGCACATCGCCAGCCACGATGCGAAGGGCAAGGCCTTCGACAATGGCCGTCTTGCCGACACCAGCTTCGCCCACCAGAATCGGATTGTTCTGACGGCGGCGCGTAAGGATATCGACTACCTGCCGGATCTCAAAATCGCGAGCCAGCACCGTGTCGATCTTGCCGTTCTTGGCATTCTCGGTGAGGTTGATCGTGTAAGCATCGAGGTTCGGAGACTTCGAATTGGGGTTGACCCTTGGTGCGCCATCGGGGCCCGGCGCACTGGCCGCAGCAGAGGGCTCTCCCTCACCGAGATCCTTCATCTCCGAGCTCTCATAGGAAGACCCGCAGATCGCAATGAAGTTATCCTTCAGCGACTTTGCATCGATCTTCTTGAACTCCTTCGACACATCGCCCATGAGCCGTACTAGCTCTTCGTTCTGTGTCAGCGCAATGATGCAATAGCCAGTGCGGACATTGCCGGAATCAAAGTCGAGCGATGCTGCCGACCAGGCTTCACTCAACATCTTCACAAGTGTTGGTGCCAATACCGGAGTACGTGCATTGCCGCTCTTGAGTTTGTCAAGCGAGCCGGTAAGTTGAGCCGCAAGCTTTGACTTATCGATGTCAAAGGCCTTGAGAATGGCCGGGAAGTCTCCCCCGGAATTCTCGAGCAACTTCATCAGGAAGTGTTCAATTTCGACGTCATAATGCGTTCGCTGCAGGCAGAATCCAGCTGCGGCCTGCATTGTGTTCCGCGTGGTGTCGTTCAGTTTCCCGATCAGGGATTTTAGATTGACGCTCATCAAGTCCTCCGGTGGTTTAGTTCAAAAGAAAAACAGTATCTCCAGGATCTTCCGTTCGCTGCTGGGCGGTGTTCATCCAGGTAAGCCATCCAAGTTTTGGCGGAGTATCCGAGTCTACCCCAAGTTGGCACTTAGGGACACTGTCGCGGTCGAGTATCAACTGTACTTCAAAGATCAACTCGCCGTTGGCAAAAAATTTAGTTACTGCATCCAGCGGCTTGTGGGCATTGCCGCCTGGTAAAAAGTCGCGGTATTGGTCGATGCTCAGCGGACCGACGCAAATCTTGGCTCGGGAAGCACGGTCCCAAACCGCGTCGCCGACAACAACGCCGAAGCCGAGCTGCTCAGCCTCAGTGGCTGGGTCGGCAAACTTGCAGATGTCTTGGTCCGATAGTGGGTACCAGGAGCCACCAAACTCCTCCACTGCAATCGGCACATTGAAGTAATCGCCTAGAAACTGCTCCAGCGCCATAGCCGAACGGGTCTGCATCGAAAGCAAGCCGGAATAGAAGATGAGTGATGTATCGCTAACGTCCTGGCGATTGGCAAGGCCCGGTGTTCCAAGCCCGATGAAGTCGAGCAGATAACCCGACATCCGGTCTTGCCGTTCTCGTTCATAGCTCACCCAGAAGCGATACTTCTCCCACGCCTGATAGAAAAGGGAAATGAGCCGGTGGTGGAAGATGTCCAGAAATGCAAGTGTGGTGGAATCCTTATCGCGGATACGGTCGAGAACAAAATCCGAGTAACTCAAGGGCAGCACTCCGGAAGCTCCGACTAATCCCATAAAGTTGACCTTCATCGTCGGGGGCTGCCAGGCCACTCGTTCTGAATTATATTCAGGCCACTCGAGGCTGTGTATCTGGGAAGGCGGGAACCAATAAGCAGGGTTCACACCGAAGTGAACTACTTCGAAGTCTGGGCTTTTTGGGAAAAGTCCGGGTGGCGTCAGGCCGTTGCCCAGGCGGGAGAGCAGACGCACTGCCTGAAAGAACTGAAAGCCTCCAGGCTTGTCTGCGAATAGATCGTCGAGCCAATTGCGCCGAAGAGCCAGCGGATACTCTTCTGCTTCAACTGCTACACGAGGATTTTCTGTCCAGCGCGAGGTGGCCATTGCTTGAGCGGCTCCTTCCTCTGAATCGTGCGCACCGACAATTGCGTAAAGCTATTCAGGGATGCGTAGTTGGCGAGGAAGCGCTCCAGTACCGATGCAAACAGGTAGACACCGCCTCCCACAAACTGCTCTTCATCCAGCTCGATCTCCACCTCTGAACCTCTGGCAAATGCAATGCCATCGTCAGAGACAAGGCGTGCAAATTTGCGCTTCGACTTCAGGCTCACAATACTGCTCACCATCCGTTCGCTTGCCGGAGAATTGGTGATGTTGTAAAGGTTCAGGATTTGCTGGAGAGCTTCTTTGCCCTCTTCCACCAGCGAAAGATAGTTCAGGGACAGATGCGATACCAGACGCCAATAGATGTTCTTTCCAATAGAAGGCCGAAGGGTGGGAGTTGGTTTGCGCAGTGCTACGATCCGCTTGAGTGGCGCACTCAGATCGAGCTCAAAGTCTCCAGATTCATTGCCGAAGGGAAGGCGCGATGGCAGGTCCCGGTTGGTGCAGAAGGTTTTGATAGTGACCGAATCTACATCAGGGTGTTTCGGCCGAAATGCAAGGTCAACCAGCGAGAGGTACATGTCGGTGCCCTCGTCGTTGGCTCTCGGCGAGGCCCGCCTGGATGCGATGTAGAAGTTCTGTTGCTTCTGCGAGAGCTGTGCGTGGCGAATCGAGTAGAAGGGCTCGTGCTGGATGCTGGTCTGCTGATTGAGGTCGATCGAAGTGACTTCTGCGATGGAATGAATCTCCAGCGCATTCATGCGACGCACATCCGGGACGATGGCGTATTCCGGCTTCTTCTGGTCGAGCAAAATCGGTTCGCACGTTTGTGGGAACAAGTTGATGATGGGCGTGGCGCAGGTACGAAAGGTTGCTGCAGAGATCCCAGTTTCAAGTCTCAATCGAACGTCTTCGGAATCGATGCGAGAGACTAGAAACACAACTTCAAATTCGTTCTTGAAGCCATTGCGCAGTACCTCGGCCAACCCGCTCAGTTCCAGGAAAAAGAACTTCTCAGGAAAGGAGAAGAACTCTTGAAGCAGCCGATAGGCCATGAAGGAGCGGCCCGGGTAGCTGAGCACTCCTTCGTCCTTTTCGAAACCAATGGGTCGAATGGAAGTCAACGGAATTTCAATGGGTGCCTGACGAGGTTCCTGAGGGTTGCGGATCAGGATTCGCGTTACCCTGCTGCAAAGCACTTCATAGAGTGAGTGGATCACAGCAGACTCGCCATTGAGATAAATCTGCAATTTGTCGAGTTCCAACTGAGACAGCAGGACATCAGAAGGCGCGCTGAACTTTACGGGTATGGCATACTGCGCGTCTGCTGCCTTGATCGCAGGGCGAAGTCGGTCTGGAGTGGCAAACTCGGCAGACGTCGTGTTGACCGGATAGAGCGTGAGGTCATAGCAGGTACGGAATTTGCAAGGCACGCCCTGCACGGCCTTTGAGTAAAGAACCGAACCCTTGGGAATCAGCAGACCTTTGTCGAGTGTTCCCTTACTGGGGTCCAGCTCAAACTCGACAATCGACATCGACGGAATCGGCTGTATGAAATGCGGGTAAACGATGCCGAGGATGGCCTCTGTCAGCTCGGGGAATTCGTCATCAATTTTGAGGTGAACGCGGGCCGCAAGAAAAGCAAAGCCTTCGAGAAGACGTTCAACGTGGGGGTCTTCACACTTGTCGCCTTCGAGAACCAGGCGCGATGCAATTTTGGGGTAGCGCTCAGCAAAGTTGGCCGCCAGTTGCCGGATGTAAGTAAGTTCACGTTCGTAATAGAGCAGCAGGTCGTCGCGCATGGCAGCTTAGATTCGCCCCTCTGCCTTGACTTTATAGGTCTGATTCACCCCGTCCAGGGTGGTGTCGAAAGATACTTGTTCTGGAGCCGGGTCCATCAACAATAGCCCTTCAATTCGGAAGTCCAGCCGCTGAATCGACTTGGCCGAGCTGTCGAGCATGGGGATGACGCGTACATCTCTCATGCGTGGTTCGAAGATCTCAATGGCCCGCTCAATGGATGCCAGCAGTTTGTTTTGTTCCAGGTGGCTGGATAGTTGGATAGATGAAATGTCGGGTAGCCCGAAGACATAGGCAGACTTGTTCAATTCGAGCAGAGTCGGATCGGGAGACACGGCAATGCGTCTGGAGTTGAGCAGCCATTCGAGATCACGTCGAACAGCAGCGCGCAGTCTTCTCACGGATTCGCCGCGTGTCAGCGGAGCTTCTGTGCTGTTTTTGGGGTCGGGGTCGATCAGGCGATCGAGGACCGACAGGGTAACCAGAACATCGAGTTGAAATGCCACTAGCGCATCACCTCTGACCTAGGATCTCAGAGAAAGCGCGCGGACAGAGTCTAGACGGCAAATTTGCTGAAAGACCAGCGCACGATCTGATGAATCGTCCACTGTTGATTCATGGTAGAGATAAAGGTCTACCAATGCCTGCACAACAACGGCACGGTCTTCCCATTCCGGGACTCTAAATTCAACGAGCTTTGCCTTGATGTCTTCGAGGAAGGGTTGGGCAATGTCCTTTGCGTTTGCCTGCACACAGAGCTCGGCCACCTGAAGGCGGCGCAGGAACTTACCGCGTGCAGAAGGTTGGCTTTCGATTTCATTACGCATGATCTCAAGGGCTTTAGCCTTATCGCCACGACGAAGCGCCTCAACGGCAACCCGAAATGGATCTGCCATTCTTTTCCGCCAGGGCAGGGCACTGGTGCGGGAAGAAGGCACAGGGATTGCTGCAGACGGATCTGATTCTTCTCCTTCGACAACGGCAGGGGGATCGTCGTTCAATTCGTCCAGCCAAGCCTGCGTCTGCGGATTGCAGGCGGGAGTATCATCCATCAGGACGGCATTGCGGATCTCAGGGACATCTCTCAGCAGTGTACGAATCTCGCCTCGGATTGCCGCGGCTACGCCGTTATAATCATCGCCAAGACCTACGCATGCTTCAGCGGTCATCCGGTGTAGATCCATCCAGGCTCGACTGGCGGGCAGGGCAAGGCTCGCCTCAGTCAGATCGAGAAGCTCTTTCCATTTGGCATCCAGCGAATAGACGCGCAGTTGTCTGCGGATTTCTGTAGGCGGTGCTTCAAGGGAGCGCATTTCGCCTTTGGATGCTGCGGATCGCAGTTCGCCAAAGCGTAGCCCGCGCATCATCAGATAAGAGCCGGGATTGGTAGGATCCATTTGCCGCAACTGCGCAGCTGCGTGAACCAGTGCTTCAATGATCGGCTTTCTGCTGGTGGGCTCGGCTCCGGTGAATGCCGCAATGTTGATGCCAGATCCCTGCGGTACTGCCGGGCCAGTCTCTCCGTCTGTCGATTCCTCTGACGCGGTGCCTTCTTCCACCACTTCTTCGATGGGGTCGGGTTCGTTTTCCCGCTTCTTGTCGAGAAGATTTTTAGCCACCTGGCGTACTTCTTCGGTGGACTGGACAAAGCGGGAGAAGGAAGGTGAATAATCGCCAAACTTCTCGTCGCAAACTTCGGCCAGCGATTTGGTGTCGGCCAGGATCTGATTCAGTGACGCAAAGAGTGCAACGTAAAAAGTCTTGGGTGTCTGATCGAAAGACTCATCAAACAACTCTGGGGCAAGCTTGCCTTCGTCCAGTTTGGTTTTGCGAGTTTCAATCGCCTTTTCGCTCGCAGTGCTTTCCTCATAGCCGACATCACGGGATTCCTTAAACTTCAGGTAGGAATAACCGTCTTTGGTCAGCTTCAGGTTCTGAAGCAGGCGAATCAGCTGATTGGAAAGCCAGTCGAGAGGAGTTGCGCGAAATTCTGCATCACCATCCTCGAGTTCAGGGTAGAGGTGATCCCAGAAGTTATCCAGAAGACCATGAACCAGCGTCAGACCTTCCAGCACTCCATCGATGCCGCGTTGACGAACGGCAGCCTCAGTAAGCCAGGCGGCGAGTTGCAAGTCTTTGGAGCGCGTTGCCAGAACTTCTTCGCAAAGCTTACTTGTTAGGGGCCAGTCGGCGACTTTGCGTTCGCGCTTCCAATCTCCCTGATCAATGTCTTCTTCTTCTCGCCGTGCTTCCTTGATCTTGTCGTAGACAGGATCATAACGCAGGTCTGCACCGCCGGGGTTGTCACCCGGCACCGGGTTTAGGATGTCTTCACGAAAGGGCATTCTTTAGGAGTTTAGACTAATCGAAGCCGAGTGCTCATCTACCTGACGTTCATCAGGAAAATCGCCTTCAGCCTGATCAAATTCAATAGTTCGTACTTCAAGGAAAGGTACTTCTACACCGTCTACGATCAGGATCTTCTGCCCCAACGGATAGCTGCTGCCTTCGTCATCCACCCAGAGTGTTTGGCGGCCGAGCCAGACTGATTCATCGGGATAGGTAAACGAAAACGGGTAGATCGCGGGCAACAAAACTTCACCCATGTCATCGCCCTTAAAATTGGGATTGGTGTTGATGAAGGCTGGTGTCCAAAGCGTGTCGCGTAGTCTCTTGGGGGCTTCAATGCGGATGGACGAAATATGTTCGAACTGTACCCACATGTAGGAGCCGGCACCGAATACTTCCAGACGTGCACCGAGATCATTGTCGGCATCGCGAATTTCAGAGAAAGGTTTGCCGTTGAGCTTGCCCGACAGTTTTGATTTGGCTTCTGTCTTTGGGAAGACCTGGTTCTTGTACATGGCATGCCGTTCGCGTTCGGCATGGATGGCTGAAAAATAGAGAATCGCACCCAGCTTGGCCTGATCGCTGGATCCTGCCAGAAGATTGAGATGCTTCTCGGCGCGGTCTAGCTCGCCAGCGAAACAAAGAGCTTCAAAGAAGCTGGTTCGAGCGGATACATCTGTTGGAGCATTGCGCAAATGTCCGGCAAGCGCTTCGAGCGCTTGCCGGACTTGCCCTGCTTCTATCAATTGTTGTGCAGGATGAGGCATCTTGTTAAACTTTGACGTTCTTCTTGATGTCCCAGCCTCCGCCGATGGCTCCGTCGAGACCCTTCTTGTCTGCCTTTTCGGGGTAGTACTCGAACTTGATGTTCGCGTAGGCAATCGAGATGTTCTCACCGGGGTTTTCGCCGCTACCGTGGATCTGCTGCGAGACAAAGAATGCCTCTTCCAGAATCAACTTGATGTAGGTCTGGTTGGCCGAGTTGATCTGCTTCATGTAACCAAATTCGATCTTCTTGATCGCGGTTGCGTTGCCGATGAACTCCATGATCTTGGGCGAGTTGGCATCGCAAGCCTTGGTGATGTTGAGTTCCCCGAAGTGGGCTTTGCCCGCCTGGGATTCGCCAGAGGCCTTTGAGGCACCCTGTGCGTTGTGAACTCCCCAACTGAAGCTTTCAACTTCAATCGCGTCCGGCACGGGTACAAACTTACCCTTAATGCCGTCAATCTTAATCCAAATATTACCGTTTCCCATGTTGTTTAGTGAATCTCCTTCTGTCTATGTAAGCGTCGGTTTTTTGTGGTTTGGGTCAATATCTCAAGAAAAAACTTTACTTGGCTGGAGCCGGTAGTTCGGCAACCAGACGAAGCGAGACTGACAATTCATCGAGCTGGAAGTGGGGACGCAAGAAAGCAACGGCACGATAAGCGCCGGGCTTGCCAGGTACATCCACAACGTCAATGCGAGCTTCGCGCAATGGGCATTTGGCCTTCATTGCCGGGCTGGCAGTGTCGTCTGGCGTCACGTACTGAGTGATCCACTTGTTGAGGAAGTTCTCTGCATCTGTACGGGACATAAAGCTGCCGATCTTGTCCCGCATCATTGATTTCAGATAGTGCGCATAGCGGCTGACTGCCATGATGTAGGGCAGCTGTGTGGAAAGGCGCGAATTTGCATTTGCCTTCTCGTCGTCATAGAGTTTCGGCTTCTGTGAACTCTGAACGCTGAAGAAGGCAGCATAATCGGTACCCTTGCAATGGCAGAGCGGTATGAAGCCGAGGTCGGCAAGTTCTTTTTCACGACGATCGGTGATCGGAGTTTCCGTCGGGCACTTCATGACGGTTTCGCCATCATCGGTCTGGAAGTTGTGGACAGGCAGGCCTTCTACAAGACCGCCGCCTTCGACACCGCGCATCGAAACACACATGCCATAGTTCATGAAGCTATCGGCCATACGTGTGCCGAGAGAATAAGCTGCGTTGGACCAGGTGTATTTGGAGTGATCGCTGCCGTCGACTGCCTCTTCGTAGTTGAATTCCTCGATTGGCTTTGTTTCGCGGCCGTAGGGCAGACGGCCCAGGGTGCGCGGAAGGCAAAGGCCAACGTAGCGGGAATCTTCACTCTGGCGGAAGCCCTTCCACTTGGCGTATTCGGTGGAATCAAAGATCTTGGCGAGATCGCGGGGGGCATCGATTTGCGTCCAGCTATCGAGGTTCACCAGGCTGGGGGCTGCTGCAGCGAAGAACGGAGCATGGGCTGCTGCGGCTACCTGAGAGATCTTCTCAAGCAGTTCGACATCTTCCGGATGCTTGCCGAATTCGAAGTCACCGATCAGTGCGCCATAAGGAGCTCCGCCGAAGACGCCGTATTCTTCTTCGTAAATCTTCTTAAACAATGCGCTTTGGTCAAATTCAGGAGCGCGCTGCATGTCACGAAGAAGATCCTTCTTGTTGGCATTGAGCACACGAATTTTGAGATTGGCGCTGGTGTTTGAGTTGAAGACCATGTGACGAAGACCACGCCAGGAGCCTTCCAGCTTCTGAAATTCTGCATGGTGCAGGATTTCGTTCAGTTGGAGCGACAAGAGGTGATCGATCTGCGCGATGCGCTGGTTGATCATGGTTTCGACGTCACGGGCAACATTCATATGCCCTTCCAGGAACTGGCCAACGAATTCCTTGACCAGATTCTTACCGCGTTCGCGGGCGGGGGTATCTGCTCCGAAGCGTCCCTGTTCGACAATGCTATCGAGCAGGTTGAGTTCTTGAGCCTGAGCCGCTGCTGCCTGATTTGCTGCTTGTTTTTCGGCCATGGTTGCTACTCCTTATCCTTGTCGATTTCGGATTTGATCTTGTCGAGAGATTCGGTGTTGGATACGGCGTTCAACAAGGACTCTTCGAGCTTGTCATTGCCCTGCAGGCTGCCACGCAGATCTGACAAACGCGTGCGCAAATCGAGCAGTTCCTTCAGGGGGGCAACTTGCTTGACGACATTGGCAGGTTCAAAATCTTCCATGCTCTTGAAGTTGAGGTCAACCCGAAGCTGACCGGCGTTTGAGTCTTCGCTCAACTTGTTCTCAACCGTCAGGAAGAGGTGAGGCTTCATCGACTCAAGAACCTTGTCGAAGTTGTCGGGAGTGATCTCGACAAACTTGCGTTCCTTCAGCTTTGGCAATGGTTCTGTCGGGTGACCGGTAAAGTCGCCCAAAACTCCCATCACGAAGGGCAGTTCTTTCAGTTCGATGGCATCGCCAACTTGCACGTCATACGTGATTTGCACACGCGGCGGGCGAACCTTGTCCAATTTATGCTGGGTACTGTCGCGTCCCATAGGGTATCCTCCTTGAAGATTGATCCGAATTCCTAGCTATCCAAAAGACAGCTGACTCGGATACTGTAATAGAAAACATGTGCCCTGTGAATGGGGTAAGGCGATAAAATCGCGATCTAGTCGAGATTTCAAGAAAATATAGGGAAAAGTGACGATTCGATGAAGCAACTGCAACCAGTGATTTGGTCGAAAGGCACCTTCCTGCAGCCTCAACACCTGCAGACACAGGACCGGTATCTCGAGAGCCTCTTGCACTTCCGTCAGGAAGCGCTTCGATTTGCTCCATATGGATTTCAGCGATTGGTGTTCAGCAAGCAGGCACTGGCGGCAGGTCAACTTCAAATTGAAGCAGCCAGCGGTTTGCTTGCCGATGGATTGGCATTTGATATTCCGGGTTGTGATACTGCGCCTGAAGCCAAAGCTCTGGCGACCTGGTTTGAACCGGTGGACGGCATTGTCCCACCAGCGCTTGACCTCTACCTTGCTGTACCCACATATCGCTATGGCGGGGCCAATGTAGGCCGTCCCCAACTGCAGAAGGATGGCCGTTACCTGGTAGAGACGGTTCTGGTGAACGACGAAAACAGCGGGTTGGCCCAGAAGCCGGTTCAGGTTGCGCGAAAGAACTTTCGGATTCTGACGGAATACGAATTGGGCGAAGGGATGACCAGCATTAAGCTGGCGCGTGTTCGTAAAGATGAAGCCGGCCAATTTCAACTCGATCAATCCTTCGTTCCTCCTCTTCTGGATATAGCGTCAAACGAACACATAATGGGTCTCGCAAGACGAACAGTTGAGCTTTTAGCTGCAAAAAGTTCTAATTTGGC
>CANGVB010000012.1 GCA_947456995.1 Bryobacteraceae bacterium
CCCCAATTTCTAACGGCTCTCCATCACCCGAAGAGAGCTCCCTCAAAACTTCCTGAAGTCTTTGGAAAGCCCCATTTTTTTCTTTTTGCCAACCAGCCCAGTCAGCGATCAACCCATTGCAAACTCGGTTGCCCTTGAATTCCAGACCATCCCAGACATCCTTCGGCGAAAACACATATGCGGGTAGCCGTTCCTGGACGTCTACACTTCCTCTGGTGATCCAATAGTTGCGCGCTGGGTCCCATACGGAGTAGCCCCCATCGACTTGCGCATAAATCACCAGCCCCGGCATTGCAGGACGTCCCGGTTTCCCCAGCCAGGCTTGTTCCCTGCGATCGTAGCTGGCCCGATGTTTTGCCTCCTTCGTCAGGCTCATCACTTCAAACTCAATAAACGCATATCCGGCCCCGCGAGGCCTCGCGGCGTATCCGCTGGTGAGCCCTGAATTCACCTCCGCAGGCCAGCGCCGCGTCAGCGCCCACCAGGCAATATCCAGTAAAAAGCTCTTTCCGAGGCCATTGTCCCCGGTGACGATGTTCAGCCTCTCGGCAAACTCAATCTCGAGTTTGTCTTGAGGTCCAACGTTTTTAAGCTTCAAAGATTTCAGCATGATTCTGTAGAGAAGATTACTTTGATTCTAGTCTCAACCCATTAACCCTCGCCCGCAGCCCCCGCTGGTAGGCCATACTAGTTACGGATGGCTATCAGTCAAGAACTTCTCGATATTCTCATTTGCCCCGCCTGCCGCGGTGAGCTCGAACTTAAGCAGGACGGCTCTGGCCTCAAGTGCCTCGCCTGCAAGCGCGTTTACCCGATCCGCGAAGACATTCCGGTCATGCTGGTCGACGAAGCAAAAATCGAAGAATAGGCAATGCCCCCAATCCTCGAGCGTCTGAACTCAGGCTCGCGTGTTGTCATCATCCGCCTACGCTCACTCGGAGACTGCGTCCTCTCAACCCCCGCAATTCATCTCCTCAAAACGCACCGGCCAGACCTCCGCATCGCTGTAGTCTCAGAGCCGCCCTTCATCCCTCTCTTTGAAGAGAACCCCGATATCGACGACATCATCGTCCCCAGCGGCCCTCTCATTCGCCGCTGGAAGCCCAACCTCGCCCTCAACCTCCACGGCGGCACGCGCAGCCTCGTCCTCACCACCGCCTCGCTCGCCCGCCATCGCGCCGGCTTCGCTCATTACCGCTACTCCCTCGCCTACAACATCCGCATCCCAAGAGCCCAGCAAATCCTCAACCAGGAGCGCGTCATTCACACGGCAGAACACGCAGCCTCGGCCATGTTCCACCTCGGCGTCCCAATCCAGACTGTCCCCCGCGCCCGCCTCTTCACTTCCAAAAAATGGCGCGATCCGGGCTACGCAGTAATCCACCCCTTCGCCAGCGCCGCCGATAAAGCCTGGCCCGCCCAGCGCTTCCTCGATGTTGCAGAATTCCTCCGCCGCGCCCTCCATCTCGAGCCCATCTTCATCGGTGGCCCCGGCGACGACCCCACCCCCTTCGAGCCCTGGCATGTCGAGATCTCAACAGACCTCAAGAAGACCAAAAGCCTCCTCGCCTCGGCCTCACTCTTCTTTGGTAACGACAGTGGCCCCGCCCACATGGCCGCCGCCTTCGGCGTACCCGTCGCAGTCCTCTACGGCCCTTCGAATCCTGAAATCTGGGCTCCCTGGCGCACCGAGTCGCAGATCCTCCATTCCCCCGCCGGCATGTCCGGCATCACTACCACTCAAGCTGTCGAAGCCCTCGCCAGGCTCAAAGTAATCGCATGAAACGCGTCATCCGCCTCGGCCTGCACTACTGGCCCACCCTCCTGCTCAGCGTTGTATTCATGGCAATCGTGGGCGTCTGCCAGGCCGCGATGGCGCTCCTCATCAAGCCACTCCTCGATCGCGTACTCAGCCCCGCAACGGCTGAACCCACCTCGTTCACCGTCCCGGTCTTGAACTGGCAGATCCAACTCGATTCCTTCCTGCCCGCTCAAGCCCAGAACATCTGGGCACTCGTTGCCATTGGCATCCTCCTCGTCTTTGCGATCAAAGGCATCTGCGACTACATCGGCAACTACCTCGTCAACTATGTTGGCTTGCACGCCATCACAGACCTCCGCCAGCGCGTCTTCGATCACGTCCTGCGTCAAGACACCAGCTTCTTCGAAGTCAACTCAACAGGCCGCCTCATGTCTTCAGTCATGAATGACATCGAGAAAATCCAGGTCGCCATCTCGCACATGCTCGCAGACTGGCTGCGTCAAACCTTCTCCGCCATCGGCCTCCTCGCAGTCCTCATCAATCACGATTGGAAGCTCGCCCTCTTCTCCCTCACCGTTCTGCCCTTCGTAATGATCCCCACCGCCCGCCTCGGCAAGCGCATCCGCCGCACCACCCGTGGCGCGCAAGACGATGCCGCCCACCTCAACCACATCCTCCAGGAAGCCATCACCGGCCAGCAGGTCGTCCGTTCCTTCAACGCAGAATCCATCGAATCCGCCCGCTTCCACACCGCTGCCGATGCCCTGCGCAAATCAAACCTCCGCTACATCGCCCAGCAGGCCCTCCCCTCGCCGGTCATCGAATTCCTCGGCGCTCTCACCATCGTCGGCCTCATCGGCTACGCCCGCACACAAATCCAGGCCAACCAGATGACTGCCGGCGAATTCACCAGCTTCGTCATCGCCCTCCTGATGCTCTACGAGCCCGTCAAGCGTCTCACCGGCATCCAGAACATCTTCCAGCAGGCCACCGGCTCTGCCCAGCGCGTCTTTGAATATCTCGATCAGGAACCCAAGGTCGCCGACAAGCCAAATGCCGCCACACTGCCCGCTTTCCATAAATCGATCGACTTCGACAAGGTCCGCTTCCGCTACCCCACCAGCTCGCCCGATCAGCCCGACATCCTCAAAAGCCTCACGATCACCGTCAACGCAGGCGAAGTCATCGCCCTCGTTGGCCCCAGCGGCGCGGGCAAAACCACCCTCGCCAGCCTGCTCCCGCGTCTCTACGATCCGATTGAAGGCAACATCCGCATCGATGGCCAGAACCTCCGCGATGTCACGATGAACAGCCTCCGCGCCCAGATCTCTTCAGTCGCCCAGGACACCTTCCTCTTCGACGACACCGTCGCCAACAACATCCGCTACGGCCGCCCCAATGCCACCATCGAAGAAGTAAAGTCTGCCGCCGCCACTGCCATCGCCGACGAATTTATCAGTCGCATGCCAGAAGGTTATGAAACCCGCATCGGCGAGCGCGGCGTCAAACTGAGTGGAGGACAGCGCCAGCGTCTCGCTATCGCACGCGCCGTCCTGCGCAACGCCCCAATTCTGATCCTCGACGAAGCCACCTCTCATCTCGACGCCGAGTCTGAGGTACTGGTCCAGAAAGCCCTTGCTAACCTGATGGCACAAAGAACGGTCATCGTCATCGCCCATCGCCTTTCCACCATCCGCCGTGCCACTCGAATCCTGGTCCTCGAAAAAGGCGAAATCATTCAGAGCGGAACCCACGATCAACTCATCCAACAAGGGGGCCTCTATGGCCGCCTGCACGAACTACAATTCCAAGAATCGGCTACACTCGAAAACTCATGAACATAAGAAGTATGACTGGCTACGCCCGCGTCCGGCGCTCGATCTCTGAAGGCGAACTCACCCTTTCAATCAAGACGGTCAACCACCGTGCGCTTGATCTCCACTTCCACATGAGTAGCTTCTTCGACCCCATCGAAGGCGCAATGCGCACCCTCGCAAAGGCCCAGATCAACCGGGGCCACGTCGACATCCGTTGTTCCCTTGCCCGCGAAGCCGCCAAGCAAACCATCAACGTAAACGCGCCGCTCCTTGCTGCCTACCGCGACCTCTTCCACAACCTCGAAAACCACTTCGGCGAGATGGGCAAGCCGAATCTGAATGAAGCCCTGCGCCTGCCCGGCATGTTGATCGAGTCGCGAGAAGACGAAATCTCCGAAGCACTGAACGAAGCGATCCTCGGCGGCCTTGAAGAAGCGCTGACAGAACTCAACGTCCAGCGCGAGCGCGAAGGCGCTTCACTCGTGAAGCAAATGCTCGCCTACAACGAAAACATCCGCGAGCAGGCAGCCAAGGTAAGAGGCCTCCGCACGCAGATCCTCCCGATCCTCCGCCAGCGCATTGAAGCGAAGATCAACGATCTACTGAGTGGTCAGCAAGTAGACCCGGCCCGCATCGCCCAGGAGTCTGCCTTCCTCGCAGACCGCGGCGACGTAGAAGAAGAAGTAACCAGGCTCTTAACTCACTGCACGCATCTCGAGACCCTGCTAACCAAGGGCGGGGAAGCCGGCAAGAAGATCGACTTCCTCTTGCAGGAGATGAATCGCGAAACCAACACGATCCTCTCCAAGTCCAACAACGCCGGAGACTTCGGCCTCCAGATCACCGAAATCGGCCTCGCCATCAAGACCGAAATCGAACGCATCCGCGAGCAGTCTCTCAACCTGGAATAGCAAGCTTTCGAATCAGAAAGTAAGCCTCAGTCCTATCTGGACATCACGCTCGCCTTCGCCGAATAAAGTTCCGGTGATCTGCCCGAAATTCCCTGCGTTCACATTGTTCACCGGGTTTCCAAACCGGGGAGAATTCGTCAGATTGTAAAACTCCCCGCGCAGTTCCAGCCGCATACCTTCGCGCAGCCTGAAGAACCGGAATACCGAAAAATCGTAATTCCCGAAACCCGGGCCACGAACATTGTTTCTGCCACCATTCCCAAATGTGCCGGGAGCAGGAGCAGCAAATGCCGACGTGTCCATGTAGAGCTGCCCTGGCCCGTAACCGCCCCGAATCGTTGTGGGTCCAAGAACATTGGCGAAATTGCCGTTTCCTGGACAGTTACAGGGGCCTGCATCGGCAACGATTGAGAACGGCGCACCAGTAACAAACCGGGCGATACCCGCAAGCTGCCAATTCCCAGCCAACCAACTCACCGGGCCAGACTGGGCAAATCGCTTCCCTCGTCCGAACGGCAATTCCCAGATGTGGTTCAAAGTCAGCATGTGTGTCCGGTCGAATCCCGCCGGGCCATAGTGACGTTCTCGAACAAATCCTGGAATGGTGAAGCCCGGCTGGTCATCACCCACTCCCATTGTTTTTGAGAATGTATATGCTGCCTGAAAGGAAAGCCCCTGCGAGAATCGCTTTTGTACATTCACCTGCAGGCCGTTGTAGTTGTTGTTGTAAGCATTGGCCCGCTCTGCGACGCTTGCCGTTCGCCCAAATCTCTGATTGAACGCAAGCCCAGCCGCTCCTTGACCGGGCAATGCGAAGTTCAATTCACGCTGGCCGGGAATTCTGCGTCCAAGCGTCCCAACAAAGGCTGCATCTGCAACCCAGCCTCCTGCCAACTGACGCTGCAAGGTCAGGCTGTAACTATGTACCATCGGTATCGGATTCGTCTTTGGCACCGTAAAGTATCCTTGATTCGGGGCCGGGCTGATCGTTCCGTTCTGTGGAATCGGAATCAGAGAAAACGCAGGCAGCGTATCGGCAGATCCTTCCACGCGGAAGTTGCCAGCTACTCCTTCCTGTATGTTGTAAATCACAGGAAACTGGGTTGACAACGTGCCTCCCGTAAACCCAAAGCGCCCCGTGTAATAGCTAAGTCCATACCCGCCGCGAATCACCGTCTTTTCGTTGATCCGGAAGGCCAAGCCCAACCGGGGAGCAAACTGTTGCGAATCGAAGTCTACGTTGGTGCTCAACCCAATTGGGCCGACACCCGCCACCACCAGGCTATTGGTTGCCGGATCATAGTTGGATGCTCCACCCGCATATCGCGGCTTCACCGTAGTGTGCGCCTCATAGCGCAGGCCAAGATCCAGTGTCAGCCGCTTGCTCACCTGCCAGGAATCATGCACAAAGAAGAACGCTTGCGTCAATCGGTTCGTCGGTGTCACCGTTTGAAATGTCCGGTATGTCAAATCCGGAGCACCTAACAAAAATGCGGCGAATGAATTCCCAAGCGTTCCAAAAGGCCCTAGCGCCTGTCCCGGAATTGCCGTCGTCCCGGGATTGTAATCAAATCGCCCGCGCGGCCCGAAATTCAACCCTTGTGGTTGGAATCGATCAGCGCGCACCCGCCTCAAGTCCGCCCCCCACTTCAACGTATGTTTTCCCGCAATCTTTGTCCAGTTATTCACAAAGTTAAACAGGTTGTCAGCGTTCACGAGTGGATAGACTACAGGCGGCCCCATTGCCGGCATGCCACTCACCTGAAATCGCGGCGCTCCCCGGGTAGATATTGCATCTGGATTCGGATTCCGGATCGGCAACTCTCTGGCCAGCGGGTCATCGATGTTGTCCCCATTTACATCGGCGAAATAGCGGTTGTAGCCAGCCCGCGCTTCCATCAGCAGCGACGGCGACCATTGCCGGGTAAAGTTCAACGACACCGTGTGTGTGCGTACGCGGGACAGAACGCCGTCTCCAACTCTGGCTCCCAGCAAGGCTCCCTGTGCAACTTCATAAGGTGAATAGTTGTACTTTACAAAGATCGAATTCCGCTCGTTGAAATTGTGGTCGACCCGTCCATCGTAGGTCAATCCATCCTGCGTAAAGGGTACATTGCCAACAATGTTATTGTTAAGGCCCGCTACATTCGTTGCAGGAATCAGCGGCGTTAGAACCCGGGCTACCGGATGCAGTCGGTTGGCTGGAATTGTATTGTTGGCAAAGGGTGTCCGCCCTGTTCCGTCCGCATTCCCACTGGCCGGATCGTAAAGCGTCAACCCCGGAACTCCAGCAAAATTTCCACCCCGCCACTCGCTCACCGGAATCGTGTTTAACTGCGTAGTTGCCTGCCTTTGATTCACTCCCTGAAAGGATCCGAAAAAGAATGTTTTGTTCTTTCGAATCGGGCCTCCCAGCGTTGCGCCATATTGATTTCGTGCCAGTGCGGGCTTTGCCTGGGGTACAAAGTTAAAGAAATTGCGGGCACGTAACTCCCGGTTTCGCAAAAAGTTAAAGAATGCCCCGTGAAACTGATTACTGCCTCCGCGTGTGATCACATTCACCACGGCCCCTCCCGCTCTTCCAAACTCCGCTGTGTAATTGGATGTCGAGATATTCACTTCCTGCACCGCCTCAGCAGGCGGTATGTAGATTGTCAAGCCAAGCGTGGGATTGTTGTTGTCCACGCCATCTACCTGAACGTTATTCGCACTGTTGCCTTGCCCGTTGGATTGGTAGAAAGTGGTTCGTTGAGGGTCCTCGAGTGCAGTGAAGTTGGCAACCGGCACCGACACGCCCGGTAACAGCCCTACAAGTGCCTGGAAACTCCGGTTCGGCACCGGTAACTCCCTTACCGCCTGCCCTGTAACAGAACGGCTTACATCAGCCCGGTCTGTTTGCAGCAGCGGCGCCTCTGCCGTCACGTTCACCACTTCGCTCACTTGTCCTGGTTCAAGCACAACATCTACACGCAATGTGCTCGCCACGTTGACGTCGATCTTGTCGCGGCTGAACTTCTTAAATCCCTGGCGCTCTACCTCCACCCGGTAGATGCCTGGCGGAAGGTACGGCTGGCTATAAAGTCCATCATCATTCGTGGACACCTTGCGAGCCAACCCCGTATTGATTTCAAAAATGGATACTAATGCTTTTGGCACAACCGCCCCGCTCGTATCCGTTACCGTTCCCACTAGGTTTGCAGTCACTGCCTGAGTCCATGCAGTGCTACATACAAATAACATCTGGCAAAAGAGTCTGATCTTCATGCTTTCCCCCAACAAATACTGTTACGTCCGGATTACTATCATTTTCAAAAGTCCAGCGCAAGGGGGGGGAGGACACGAAGAATTGCTATCTCAGCTGTACAACCTTTCAAATAATTCGACGTGGTAAAGCTCATGCCCGCCAATAATGTAGGCCAGAGCCCGGGCCGATGTCGGATGATCAGAAGCCGTCCCCACACGGCTCCACATCTCGGCTGAGACCCCCCGCAACTGCAAGATCGTAGACTTGCGCACGCACTCAAACTCCTCGATCAGCTCCTCCATCGGCTGCTCATCAAACCGCGCCCCATTCACCAGCACATCCTGATCAAAACCCGGCAACGGCGTAGTATCCCCGCGCGAAATCCGCAAAGCCCGGTAAGCCATCACCCGTTCGGTATCGATCATGTGCCCCAGCACTTGCTTCACGCTCCACTTGCCTGGCGCATATCTCCGCTCCGGCTCCAGGCTCCGCAACAGCGCAACCGTCAACGGCAACTGCCTTGTTAAATGCTCAACAATATCGTCAGACTTCACAAGCGCTACATAACGCCCAAAGAACGGCGCACAGTCTGCTGCTGTCGGTAATCCAGATCGCATATGCGGATCATGGTAACGCATCATCCAGATGTGAGAAGCTACCCACATGCCGATCTTCGATTTCGATTCCGCGCCCAACCATCGCCTGGTAACGCAACTCGCCGATGGCCGCTCGAAGATGATCTCCTGTCGCAAACCTGCCAAGCACTGCATCCTCTTCGTCCACGGCTTCAACGGCGACGCAATCGACACCTGGGCGGGCTTCGACACCATCGCCCTCAACGATCCTGATCTCGCCGAAACAGACCTCATCTTCTTCGGCTACGACGGCGTCCGCTCCAATGCCCTCGCCGCCTCCAGCTTCCTCTTCGATCTCCTCGACAGCGCCATGACCGACGGCAAAGCCCTCCACCCCATCCGCTCCTCTGCACCCAACTACGAATCCTGCGTCCTGGCCGCCCACTCCCTCGGCGCACTCGTCACAAGATGGGCTCTCATCCGAGCCAATCAACAAAAACTCGACTGGCTCGACAAGATCCGCTACATCCTCTTCGCCCCCGCCCACTCCGGCGGCATCATCGTCGACAGCGTTACAGAGTTGCTCGGTTCCAACCCCATCTCCGCCTTCATCGGCAGTGCCGCCAAAGTAAAGATCCCTCTACTCCACGCACTCCGCACCGGCTCCCCCATTCTCAAATCTCTCGAAGATCACACCATCAGCGCCGAAGCAGCAGGCTGCACCACCATCAAAGCCCGCCGCGTCCTAATCGCCGAACACGAAGAAATCGTAAGCAATCTGCCCTTTCCCGGAGACCCCTTCCCCACTGCCATCCGTGGCGCAACCCACACCAGCGTCTCCAAGCTCAATGACTTCCCTCACCTGATCACCTACGTGAAAGAGCTCCTCTAATGGACAACTCCTACGACAATTTCAAATACCTTACCGGACGTCTCCTCCTCGGTGCAGACCATCTCGCACTCGAGCCACTCTTCCAGTCCAAATCAGATGAAGAGCTCGCGCAAATCTTTCGCAATCACGAAACAGATCCCATCGGCATCACCGACCCCAATGAAGTTAGTCTCCGTCGCCACATGGATAGTTGGCTCAACGAAGCCAGCTTGATCTATCTGTCCTGGCTCTCTGGCTACAGTAGCGACCCGGAAGGGAAAGACCAGGGCAACCGTATCTTTGCCATCCTTGGGCACCCTTCACTCCGTCCCTACTATGAGAGCTACTACAAACAAGCCCTCCCCTGTCTCTTCTGTCTCCACCTCGAAGAAAACAAGATCGAAACACAAGACTCCCCCGGTGCTTTCGAAGCCTTCGCAAACCTTTACGAGCGATTCCGTAACGATCGCGAGCTAGCCTGCTTCCTTGAATTCCTCGACGGCTACTGCTACGGCAAGCCCCCCGCAATCATCACAATCGATTCCGTGATCCGCGCCTTCGAAAATCCAGACCGCATCGTCGAAGCCGCCTTCCGCCCCGCCTCTCAACTCACACCCCTCGACAGCGGCATCATCGGTCTTCTCCACTTCGCCACCTTCTGCACTTCCCTCCACGAATTCCTCGAGAAATGCAAAGGCCTTCCTCTCCTGCAATCCGCCTTCTGGTTTTTCTACGCCTACTGGTTCCGCGAGTACAAAAAAGACGTAAAGAACCTCTCCATCCAGGCCATTCAGAACGCCGCGATGAACACAAAAGATAGCGGCTCACAAGCCCTCGCCAGCGAGTCGCAAGACCGTCTCAATATCATCATGTCCGCTCTTACCGGCAACGACTACGCCTCAGAATTGATCAAGCAATTCCCGGCCACAGACATCGGTATCGCCTCATTCGATCTCACCGAAAAAGCAACCGTAAAGTCCGATCTCGCCTCTCGCTTCGCTGCCTACAACAAGCCACGCACCAACTAGCGCGGCAGCGTCACAATGCCCCACGGCGACCCCGGCGAAGCAATCCGCTTCACCACCGCCCGTGTCGCAACATCAATCACCGAGATGTCATTGCCCGGCCCATTGGCCGTAAACAATGTCTTGCCATCCGGCGACAGCCCAAGCCCCCAGGGCCTGCGCCCCGCCTCTACTTCGCCTTCCACCTTGCCACTAGCCCCATCGAGGAAGAACACCTTCTTGCCCCGTCCCGTACTCACAAAAAGCATCTTCGCATCCGCCGACAACAACACCTTCATCGGCTTCACCACCCCAGCCTCGCCCAACTGCACCGTCTGCGTCACAGCCTTCTTCGCGATATCGATCATCACGATCGCGCCATCATTTTCGGCATTCACCCAGGCACGGTTCAGATCCGGCAAAAACGCAATCGACCGCGGCCTTCTCCCCACCTTGATGTTCTCGATCAACTCACCCTTGGCCGTATCAATCACCGCCACCGTCCCGGCATCCTCCGACGTCACCAGCACCAGCTTCCCGTCCGGGCTCACCGTCACGCCCTCAGGCTCCTCACCCGTCTTGATCTCCTTCACAATCTTCTCCGCCGCAAGATCCAGTATCGAAGCCCCACCCACATCCTCGTTCGACACATAGAGCAGCTTGCCGTCCTTGCTCAAGTCAAACTCCTCAGGGTCCGATCCACTCTTGATCACCTTCAACAACTTCTGCGAGGCCACATCAAACACCCCAATGCCGTCTGCATTCTTGTCAGGTGGTGGCAGCGTACTCTCATCCACACCCGGCCCCGCAATCGGAGATCCACTCAGCGCCACATAAATCGTCTTCCCATCGGCACTCGCATGAATCCCACGCGGCCTCTTCCCCAGCGGCACCTTCGCCTCAACTTCCATCTTGTTCGAATCGATAATCGTCAGATCCCCGCTCACCTCATTGGTGACGTAAACCCTGTATCCACCCGGCTTCTCCTGGCTGCACCCAACCAGAAAAACAACCAACACAAATAGAAGTGATCGCATCATGACGATCATTATTTCACTGTCCGTTGAAGCTAAAGTCCAGCCGCGCTTTTACGCCACTGGTGACCACCAGCGTGTTCTCCTGTTGACCCAACTTTTCGTGCCACGCCACTAGCTTGTACGTCCCTACTGGCAGATCTTTAAACTCAAAACCCCCGTCCCCGCCAGTCACTGCAAAAAACGGATGCTCCACCACACCAATCCAAGAGCGCATCCACTTATGCACATTACACTTCACGCGAATCATCACCTCCGGCTGTACAAACTTTCGCGACAGCGGCCCATCCTCCGGTGCCTGGCTCTGATTCCACTCGCGGTTCACCTTGGCCTCCGGGTGAATGTTATGCGTCACCGGGTCAGAATTCGTAACCTGCAAGGCCTGCCCCGCCTGCATGCCCGTAACACGCGGCTCAAACCAGCAGCCCTTCTGATCGATCTTCACAGCCGTCTTCGGCGCTTCAAACTTCTTCCCTTCAAGCCCGCTCTTCACATAGACAAACACGTTCGCCAGCGTGCCCTCCGGGCCTACAACAACAGTCTGCTCCTCACGAGGCGCTTCCGGGTAAAGCTTCTTGCACTGCGGGTCCTGCTCCATGTCAATCACCACAGCCTTTGCGACCTGCCCGGCAAACTTCACCTGGCCCGCAACACTCCCCGGCGGCTCCACCGCCTTTGGCGCACACCCACAAACCACAAACACCAACGCAAGCAGCCACTTCATTTTGCTTCCACTCCGTTCAACGATTCCAGAAACGCCACCAGCGCATCCCGCTCGCGCCCACTCAAGTCCAGCGGTCGAATCTGCGAGTCCAGATGATCATTCGAATTGCCGCCACCCACATAGAAATCCACCACCTGCTTCAGCGTCTTCAGGCTCCCGTCATGCATGTAAGGCGCAGTCCGCGCCACGTTACGCAAAGAAGGCGTCCGAAACTCCCCCTTGCCCCTCCCCTGATCCACCAGCACCCCTTCCGCATTCACCCCAACCCCGATGTTGTGAAACTGCTCATCGGTAAACAACGCATCCTTCGGGCCAATCGTATGGCAGATCACACAATGCCGCCCAAACACCTTAAAGCCCTCAATTGCCTCGCTCGACAGCGCCGTCTTGTCGCCCCCATACGTATAACGATCAAATGCCGAGTTCCCGCTCAGCAGCGTCCGCTCATAGCTGGCGATAGCAAAAAGTACGCGCTCTAGCGTCAGCTTCATCGGCCCATACTCAGGGTCTGCAGCCAGCCGCGCCATCAGCAATTCGGGCTTATGATTCATCTCAAGCTCATTGCCCATTGGCCCTGCCGCCTGCTCTTCCAGGCTCCCGGCGCGCCCATCCCAGAACTGCACCCGCCAATAAGCCGCATTCAAAACAGTCGGCGCATTCCGCTTCCCAGTCTTGCCACCCACGCCCACAGACACCTTCCGCGCATCGGCAAAGCCAGTCTCCGGGTTATGACAACTGGCGCAGGAAATAGTCTTGTCGATCGAAAGCTTCGTATCGAAGAACAGCTTCTTGCCCAGCGCAATCTCATCGGCCGTAGCAACCCGCTCCACCCTGAGCGGTGGCAGCCCCAGCGGCCCCGGCACCTCCACAAGCTTCTGTTTGCAGGAGCAAAGGGTCAGCGCAACCAGGGCAAGGTACTTCATCTCTCTATACTCATTATTGAGCCATGATCTTCTTTTGTGCTGCCCTTTTCGCAATCACCCTACCGGATGCCCCAGGCAAGGCAACCACCGAAAAACTCTGTAGCGCCTGTCACGGCGTAAACACCTTCGTCAACCGGCGTGAAACCAAAGAAGCCTGGACAGAGCTCGTCGAAGATATGTTGCGGCGAGGTCTCGAAGGGGACGACGCCGAAATCAGCGAAATCACCAACTACCTCGCCACTAACCTCTCCAAAGACGCGCCTGCCCCGCGAGTAAACGTCAATCAGGCCAACGCCCGCGACATCTCGACAGGCCTCGGCATCATCGAAACCAAAGCCCGCCTCATCGTCAAGCACCGTGAAGCCAACGGCAACTTCAAGTCCATCGACGACCTGCTCAAAGTCCCCGGCATCAACATGCGCGCCATCGAATCCAAGCGCGCCCAGATCGACTTCTAGCCGAGCCCCTTCACCTTCCACCCCTGTCTATACTTGCGCTTCAAAAAGGCATTCGCCGCCTTCTCGTTCTTGAACTTCAGCCGGCTGCTATCCCATTCGAGCGTCGTCTTCGGAAAGCGCGTAGCCAGGCTTCCCAGCAGCACCGTCTCGCTCAACGGGCCCGAATAATCAAAGCCCGCCGAAGTCTTGCCCTTGCCCTGAATCGCATCCACCCACTGATGGTAGTGATCGTTCGTCTTCAGCTCCGGCAACTTGAAGTCTTTGAAAGACGCCACCGGAAAGAAGCTCGGAAACGCCACATGCGGCAGCAGCATAACGCCCTTGGTGCCTACAAAAATCGACCCCTGCCCCGGCATCTTCGTCCCCTCAATCAGCGCCTGTATCTCGGCAGGAGGCTTCTCATCACCGTCATACCAGGTCACCGCAACAGTCTTGCCCTCGGTATAAGCCGTACCCGGAAACACATACTTCACAATCGCGTTGATAGCCCACGAATGTTCACTCGGCGCTGGCCCCTCAGCCCTCACCGTCAGCGGCCCGGTCACTCCAAGTGCCCCAAACACCGGGTCATAGATATGGCAGCCCATGTCACCAAACGTGCCCGTGCCAAACTCCAGCCGCTTCCGCCAATTCCCCGGATGGCAATAATCCTTGATGTAAGACTCTGTCTTACCAACGCCAATCCAGCCATCCCAATCAAGCGTCGTTGGCACTGTGTCACTCGCACTCGGCCTCGGTGTCGTATCGCCCCACTTCTTGTTGCTCCAGGCGTGCACTTCCTTGATCTTCCCGATCGCACCAGCCTGAATCACCTGCACCGCCGTCTGGTATTCGGCATTCGAGTGGATCTGAATCCCCATCTGCGTCACCAGATTCTTCGCCTTCGCATATTCAGCAACCTTGCGCGATTCCTGCACATGCGATGTCAGTGGCTTCTGGCAGTAAACATGCAGCCCACGCCGCATCGCCGCCATGCTCTGCGGTGCATGCATATGGTCGGGAGTGCCAACACAAACCCCGTCCAGGTTCTTATATTCCTGATCCAGCATCTTGCGCCAGTCCTGGTAAAGCTTGGCCTTCGGATACTTCTCGCTCACGCGCTTATTCCGCAACGTATCCACTTCAGCAACCGAGATCAAGTCAACAGACGAGTGCGTCGCAATCCCGTCCAGCGTAGCCCAGGCCATCCCAGAGGCCCCCATCGAAGCCAGCCTCACCCTGCCACTGGGAGGCGCTGAAATCAGATTCCGAATAAAGAAAGGTGCGGCGAGGAATGCTCGCCGCGAATGATTCGACATGCCCTCTAAGATATCTAACGAACGCTCACGGTGACACCAGCCGGGCTGGCAATATTGCCAACCGTGACAACCACCGGCAGGTTGCCAGCCGCAACGCTCATCGGAATCCGTACATTCAACTGGAAGACCCCAGCCACCAATCCCGGTGCGGCGCCAGCGTAATCGACGATGGCCGGTTGGCCGCCAATCGTAACGCTGACAGCCAGCCGGGGACGGGCAAGCACATCAGCTGTAATTTGCCCATCGTTGCTACCGGGGTCGGTGATGCCTTCACCGGTCGCATAGAGGATTACCGTAGATCCCTTCACAGCGCCATTAGCAGCCGTATTCAGCGAATAATCCTGGTTCAGAATTGCTCCAGGCCCACTCCCACTCGAGTTCGCCGTAAACAGTGCCGGCGAGGCAGCCGCCACCGCCATCGAAACCACATTCGAACGAACGCCCAGATACTCAAGCTGCACCTGCGTCGTCGCTCGTCCACCCACTGCATAAGGCACAATCGCGCTTACCTGGCCGGAAGAGGCGTAAACAAGCGGAGCCGCAACGCCATCAAAGTAAACTCGTGTCGCCCCCACCTCTGTCGCAAACTTGTTCCCGTTCACAGAAAAGCCTGCCAACTGCACCGGCCCCAGATTCGTCCCGTAAAGGACAACCAGCTCGCCAGGAGCAACCGCCCCAGCCTTGCTGCTGGCGGCATTCACAATCGCACCAGCACTAATCACCGGAGGCGGCGGAGTCACACGCAACACAACAGGTACCTCAAACGGGCTGTTCAATGCATCCGGCGAGCTAAAAATCAACTTGCCCTGATACTCTCCAACGGCAAGCCCACGTGTTTCCACGCTCACCTGGATATTCGCATCGGTGGTTCCGCTGGCCGGCGTAGCCCTAAGGAAATCACCTTCGATACGCATGCTGTACGGGATGGCCGCACATGCAGAGATGCGCAAGGTCTGCGCGCCAGGAGCTTGCGTAAACCCAAGCCTCGCCTGATCCGCAATCAGCCGCGGATCACAAACTTTGGTGAGAAACGCTTCGGTGCTAGGCCCAAACGAACTGCGAAAGGCCTGCTTCAACGGAAAGTTCGCAGAGGCCGTTTCGCCCCCAAAGTAAATGGCTCCTGAAGGGTCCACCGCA
>CANGVB010000013.1 GCA_947456995.1 Bryobacteraceae bacterium
ATTCACCGCCGCTGAATTCGAAGAATACCTGGCAGAAGAAGGTCTTCAGCACATCATCGCCTGGCGCAAAGCCAACAACGAGGCACAAAGAAAGGGGAGCGAGCGCTACAGCAAGTACGCCAAGTCCATCCTGCAGTCTTCTGCGGGAGACTCCTTTTTCAAAGAACGAACCGGTCTGCCCATCGAGATCATCCCGCAGAGCAATCCCTATTCACTCAAGCCAGGTGCCTCAATGATGGTGCAGGTTCTCTTCAAGGGCGCACCCGCCAAAGATGTTGCCGTTGAGTCTGCTTACCTCGAAGCAGGTAAGGCCAAAATCGAAATCGTTGGCCGTACCGATGCCCAGGGACGCGTCCGTGTGCCGATCAAGGCAATGGGCCCACATAAGCTGCATGCACTGGTTATGGAGCGTTGCGTGGAACCGAAGGTCGCCGATTGGGAAAGCTTCTGGGCCAGCCTTACCTTTGAAATTCAACCCAAGTCTGGCAACTAGTCAATCGGTCTTCCTTTGAACTTCGGCCCAGTGTAGGGAACCTTGTCCCAGAGCTCCGTAGCCCCGGCAGCTCTGGGGTCATCCGATTCCCGCATGTTGCGCTGTACCCTCGCGGCTAGCTGATCTTTCACTTTGCGATAACCAGCATCAGCAGCCAGATTCTTCACCTGATCTGGATCGAGAGACAAATCATAGAGTTCCTCTGCAGGGCGCTTTGCGAAACACAAATCAAAGTAGGGCTGCGGCTTGGTCTCCAGCAGTAGCCGCTTGGTCAGCGAGTCGTCGACATCCCCATAGGGCCCAACAGCCCAATAAAACTCGGGGTCGCCTGCAGGCCAGCGATTTGGTTCCAGGTTTCTCAAGTACAAGTACTTGTCAGTCAGAATCCCTCGGACAGGATAGCCAATATCGCCTTTCCGCACGTTGGCATGGCGCTCTCTTTCGAGATACACGAACTGCCGCCGGTAAGTGGATAGCAAACTCTTGCCCGTCATCTGCTTCGGTACGGCAACCCCCGCTGCCTCCAGAAAGGTAGGCGCAAGATCGGCCAGTGTCGCAAAATCATCGCGCGTCTGCCCTTTGCGAATCTGCCGCGGAAATCGCATCGCCATCGGAACCTTCACTCCCAGCGTGTAGCAATTTGCCAGGCCCCGCGGCATCTGCCAGCCGTTGTCGCTCGTCATCACCACCAGCGTGTTATCGAGTTCTCCGCTGGCCCGAAGCGTCTCGATAATTTGCCCACACTCGAAATCAAACTCCTCTACTTCGGCGTAGTAGCGCAGGATGTCTTCCCGCGTCCTCGCGTGGTCGGGCAAGTGAGCAGGCACACGCAGTGCCGAAGTCTTCATTGTTGATTTCCGCGCTTCGCCCCGGTTCCATGGCACGTGCGGGTCGTGACTGCCAAACCAGAAGCAGAAGGGCTTTCCGGCTGGCCGCTTCTGAAGGAACTCATCAAAAGACTTGTAAGTATCCCCGGCTGGATTCCGCGCCTCACCAGGAACAGTTCCCGGCCCCCAACCCTTGCCGGAGAATCCAATCTGATACCCCGCTTCTTCCAGCAATGATGGATAGCGCGGAAACTCAGCCGCGAGCGGCCCGTAGAGGTTTGCCGCATCGCGTAGCCGGTGAGTTTCCTGGCCGGTCAACAAACTCGCCCGCGAAGGAGAGCACGACGGATTCGGCGCAGACGCATTCCGAAAGACAACTCCCTCCTTAGCCAACCGGTCAAAGTTGGGAGTCCGAACCACTGCGTCACCCAGAATCGACGCATGCGGTGCCGCCCAGTTATCCCCCAACAAGAGCAGGATGTTCGGCTTCCGTTTTTGGGCTGCTGCAGCCGCCAGCAGCGCTCTCCGAGTTAGCATTCGGGCCTCATTCGCATCACGGCGATCTTAACAAAGTGCACAGCAGCTAACAAATGAAACCAATCTTTGCTACAACAACTAGATGACACGGGCCGCCCTAGCAACTCTTCTCCTGCTCCTTCCTGCTGCTTACTCCCAAAGCATCAACCAATTCAAAGCACTCAAATTCCGTGAGATCGGCCCGGCAAACATGGGCGGACGTATCGACGACTTTGCTGTTGTTGAATCCAACCCCAACACGATCTATGCCGGCACTGCGTCTGCGGGAGTCTGGAAGACCGTCAACAGTGGCATCACCTGGGACCCCATCTTCGACGATCAATCCCTCTCCTCCATCGGCGACGTAACCGTAGCTCCCTCAGAGCCTGAAACCGTCTGGGTGGGCACCGGCGAATCCAACAATCGCCAAAGCTCTTCCTGGGGCAATGGTGTCTATAAGTCCACCGACGGCGGCAAGTCCTGGACCAACATGGGCCTCAAAGACACCCATCACATCGGGCGTATCCTCATCCACCCCACCGATCCCAACATCGTCTATGTGGCTGCCGCAGGTCACCTCTGGGGGCCCAACGAAGAGCGCGGCGTATTCAAGACAACCGACGGCGGTAAGACCTGGGCCAAGGTGTTGTCCATCAACTCCGACACCGGCGTCAACGACATCGCGATGGACATCCACAATCCCGGCACCATCTTTGCTGCAGCCTATCAGCGCCGCCGCACACCCTTCGGCATGAATGGCGGCGGGCCGGGTAGCGCGATCTACCGCACCACCGACGGCGGCACCACCTGGAAGAAACTCACCAAAGGCCTCCCGCAAGAAGACCTGGGCCGCATCGGTCTCGACGTCTATCGTCGCAACGGCAACATCATCTATGCACTCATAGAATCCCAGCAACCGGCTCTCTACCGCAGCGACGACAAAGGCGACACCTGGACGAAGATGTCCAACACCAACCCCCGCCCGATGTATTTCTCGAACGTCCGTATCGATCCGAATAACGACCAGCGCATCTGGGTTCTCGGCGTGAGTCTTCACTACTCCGAAGACGGTGGCAAGACCTTCAAAACCGAGCGCGGTTCAAACTTGCACTCCGATCACCACGCCATGTGGATTGACCCGAAAAATTCTGACAACATCGTCGACGGCTGCGACGGCGGCATCCACTTCTCCCGCGACGCCGGCCGCCACTGGGACGATCGCGCCCAGATCGCCATCGGCCAGTTCTACGAAATCGGCCTCGACAACGCCAAGCCCTACAAGGTCTGCGGCGGCCTTCAGGACAACTACACCTGGTGTGGCCCTTCAGCCACCACCTTCAGCCACGGCATCACCAATGAAGACTGGTATCAGGTGCAAGGCGGCGATGGCTTCTACGCGCAGATCGACCCAGAAGAACCCTGGATCGTCTACGCCGAATCACAAGACGGCAACCTCTCCCGCCGCGACCTCCGCACCCACGAAGCCCGCTCCATCCGCCCGCGCGAAGACAACGACACGATGGATCGCTTCCGCTTCCAGTGGGATTCCCCAATCACGATTTCCAAGCACGATCGCAAGACTCTCTACTACGGTGGCAACTTCGTCTTCAAGTCCACAGACCAGGGCGACAACTGGCGCCGCACCAGTCCAGACCTCACCACTAACACCGATCGCAACACCCTCTCCATCATGGGCAAAAGCGTCAGCGACCGCACCATGCTGGCCCGCAACGACGGTGTTGCCAACTTCCCTGCCGTCACCACCCTCAGCGAATCTGCCACCCGCCCTGGCATCGTCTGGGCCGGTACTGACGACGGCAACCTCCATGTCACAACCGATGGCGAAACCTGGAAGAACGTCGTAGACAACGTCCCTGGCGTCCCCAAGGGCACCTACGTCAGCCGCATCATCTCTTCACAACACAATCAGGGCACGGCCTACGTTACCTTCGATGGCCACCGCACCAACGACTTCGGCATCTACATGTACAAGACCACAGACTTCGGCAAGACCTGGAAAGCCATCAAGACCGGTATCCCGGAATCCGGCGGCGTCTTGAACGTGATTCGCGAACACCCCAAGAACCCCAAGCTCCTCTTTGCAGGCGGCGAGTTTGGCTTGTACATCTCCTTCGATGCTGGCGACAACTGGCAGGAGTTCAAGAACAATCTGCCCCGCGTACCTGTCGACGACATTGCGATCCACCCGCGCGATAACGATCTCGTGCTCGGCACCCATGGCCGCTCGGTCTGGATCCTCGACAGCATCTCAGCTCTCGAGCAAGCCAAGCCCAACCCGGAAGCCGTGCAACTCTACGACGTCCGCCCAGCAATCATGTGGCGTCTCGCTCGCAAGCGTGGCTTCGATGGCCATGACATGTTCTTTGGCAAGAACCCGCCCTACGGTGCCATCTTCGACATCCACTTCGCCGCTAAGCCTGATCCGAAAGATGTCCAGATTCGTATCCTCGACAGCGCCGGCAAGCTGGTTCGCAACATCCCAGCTCGGGGGGCCAACCTCGACGCAGGTCTCAATCGCATCGTCTGGAACCTGCGCATGGATCGCGCCGTCCCGCCCACACCTCAGGAAATGGAACAAGCCAACCGCGCCGAAGAAGAAGGTGGTGGTGGCCAGGGTGGAAACGCTCTCGCTGGCCCGAGTGTAGACCCCGGCAAGTACACGGCCGAGATCTCCCTCGGCAGCACCAAAGTCACCAAAACCTTCATTGTCGAAGAAGATCCCCGCATCACCTGGTTCAGCGATGCAGATCGCAAAAGCCGCCGCGCCGCCATCAACAGCCTGATGGACTTGTCCCGCCGTGCGGCCGAACTTCGCAGAAAGTTCAACACAGTAGATACCGCACTCAAAGCTACAACCGATTCCTGGAAGCGCCCAGAGGCATCGAAGCCTGCAGCGAACCTCACCAAGCTCGCTGCAGATCTCAAAACCAAGCTTGACGATATGCGTCCCAACTTCGCGGGCGGCGGGCGCGGTGGCCCTCCCCCATCACCTGAAGAGCTGAAGGAGCGCCTCTCCAAGCCAGAGCCGAAGTTCCAGCTTCCTGGCCTCACCCAACGCATCGCCCAGCTTACGACTGGAATCGACAGCTTCTCAGCCGCTCCAGCCAAGTCGCAACTCGATCAGATCGAACTCGCCAAACAGGCTCTCGACGCTGCCACCCAAAGCATCGAGAAGCTGCTGAAAGAAGATGTAGCGGCCTTCAACGCTGCCTTCAGCGAAGCAAAGATCCCGGCGATTCGCGTTCCTTAACCTTAGCGGTCAATTTGACGTTGTGCGCCCTCAGAGTAGCGTGCCCCTTGCACTGCAATCTGCGATGCTGCCGCGTCAATCCCGGCCAGTTCCGCTTCACTGAGTTCCACTGCCGCACTGGCGAGATTCTCGTCTAACCGGTGCAGCTTGGTCGTACCCGGAATTGGCACAATCCAGGGCTTTTGCGCCAGCAACCAGGCCAGGGCTACCTGAGCTGGAGTCGCACCCTTGCTGGCAGCGATGCCGGCCAGCAGTTCCACAACAGCGCGGTTCGCAGCCCGTGCTTCGGCCGCAAAGCGAGGCACTGTGTTGCGCATATCCGAAGGGTCAAAACTCGTATTCGCATCGATCTTGCCCGTAAGGAATCCCCGCCCTAGCGGACTAAACGGAACAAACCCGATCCCAAGCTCTTCAAGCACTGGCAGAATCTCCGCCTCAGGCTCTCTCCACCACAGCGAATACTCACTCTGTAGTGCCGTTACCGGCTGCACCGCATGAGCCCGGCGGATCGTCCGCACCCCTGCCTCAGACAGCCCGAAGTGCTTCACCTTACCTTCCGCGATCAACTCTTTCACAGCCCCAGCCACATCCTCAATCGGCACCGCAGGGTCGACGCGATGCTGATAAAGCAAATCGATCGATTCCACCCGCAGCCGCTTCAGCGAAGCCTCGACAACTTCCCTGATGTGCGCAGGCCGGCTGTCGAGCCCCGCCTGCTTCCCGGTCTCGGGGTCAAGGTTAAATCCAAACTTCGTAGCAATTACCACCTGGCTACGCAATGGCTCCAGCGCCTCCCCCACCAGCTCTTCATTGACAAAGGGGCCGTAAACCTCAGCCGTGTCAAAGAAGCTCACACCGCGCTCCACCGCAGCCCGGATCAACGCAATCATCTCCTGCTTGTCATGCGCGGGGCCATAGCCAAAACTCATCCCCATACACCCCAGCCCCATCGTTGAAACTTCAAGTCCGCTCTTGCCCAATTGCCGTGTCTTCATATCGATCCTTTCGCTACTGCCTGCACTACAATTCTTCCACTCTTGCCCTGCCCGCATCCGGCTAGCTAAACTTGAGCGTTGGCCGGAGCGATTGTGGCTGAAGACTCGATGGAATCAAACGACATCACGCAACGTCTGCAGGCCTGGCGCAACGGGGAGCAAGGCGCGCTGGACTCGCTGATCCCTGCTGTCTATCCAGAACTGCATCGAATGGCGCTATCTTTTGTTCGCAGAGAATCCAAGGGCTGCGACACCCTTCAGGCAACCGGTCTTGTCAACGAACTATATCTTGTCCTGATCAACAGAAAAAAGATCGACTTCACTCAACGCAACCAGTTCTTTGCTCTGGCCGCTCACTTGATGCGAATCATTCTGATCGATATGGCCAGAGAGCGTAAAGCGCAAAAGCGCGGCGGCCCCTCCGCAGTCCGGGTTCCTCTAAGCGAAGACCTCAACTGGGTCGATGTCACCAGTCCGGAAATGCTCGACCTCGACATCGCCCTCAGTGAACTCACGCGCCTCGAGCCCCGCAAGACAGAAATGCTCATCCTCAAAACCTTTCTCGGCTGCTCCACCACTGAAGCTGCAGAATTGGCCGGCGTATCGAAGTCCACCGCCGACCGCGATTTGCGCTTCGTCAAGGCCTGGCTCTTCCAGCGCATGCAGCCTGCTTAGTGTGAGTCAATATGAAAACGGTTTGCGCCCTTCAGAATAGGCTCCTAAACTAACGCCTACCCACACATGGACGATTTCTACAAGCTTCAAGATCTCTTCAACCAATGCCTGGACATCCAGTCTCCTGAGGAACGTCTGCGCTTCCTCGAATCGCTCAAACAAACTGAATTTGCACCGCTTCTTCCCCAATTACTGGCGCTCCTCGAGGCCGACCGTGCTCAATTTGACGCCCTGTCACAGCCAGCAAAGCCAGAAGAGCCCCCATCCGCGCTTCCACGCTTCGGGCCCTACCAGGCAGATAGCCTCCTCGGGCGCGGCGGCATGGGCATCGTCTATCTGGCCCACCGTGCCGACGGCCAGTACACACAAACGGCGGCCGTCAAGGTAATTTCAGCTGCACTCGATCCAGTAGTCGGGCAGCAACAATTCCTGCGCGAGCGCCAGATCCTCGCTGGCCTCAAGCATCCTGGCATCGCTCAGCTCTACGACGGCGGTGTCAACCCCGATGGCTCACCCTACCTCGTCATGGAATACGTCAAGGGCGAAGCCCTCGACGCCTATTGCCGCAACCAGAAACTCACCATCGCCGCCCGCATCGAGCTGATCCGTAAAGTCTGTTCCATCGTCGCCTTCGCCCATCGTAACCTCATCATCCATCGCGATCTCAAGCCCTCCAACATCCTGGTCGACGAACAGGGAGAGCCCAAACTCCTCGACTTCGGCACGGCCCGCCTGATCGAACAGAACGCTCCTTCCCCAACGCAACCACCCACCGAGGCCATGCTGACTCCTCGCTACGCAAGTCCAGAACAGCTCCGCAATCGCCCGGTCGCCACCACCACCGATGTCTTCGCCCTCGGCGTCATGCTGGCTGAACTCCTCACCGGCAATTGGCCTTTCGGGGACCCCTCTTCGAGAATCGACTCCCTCCGCCGCGCCGTCGAAGATATCGAACCCACTCCACTCGAAGGCGCTGTCACAGAAGCACACGCCAGTGATTGCTCGGTATCACTCCAGAAACTGCGGCAGCAACTCAGCGGCGACATCAAGGCAATCGTTTCAAAGTGCCTCGAATCGAACCCTGAGCATCGCTACAAAACCGTAGAAGAACTCAACGAAGACCTCCGCCGCTTTCTCGCCGACGAGCCCGTAGCCGCACGTCCCTCGAGTGGGCTCTACCGCGCACAGAAATTCCTTCGCCGTCACAGGCTGCCAGTTGCAGCCGCCACATTGGCGCTGCTCGCCATTTTGGGCACGACGATCTATGCCCTATTCCAGGAGCGTCAAGCCAGTCGCGAGGCGGACCGTGCGGTTACCGCTCGCCTTGCTTTCGAGCAGGTGATGGTGAGTCTCGGCCCTAAATCCACCGTCGCCGATTTCGCGAAGGGATTCAAGCTTGGCCTCACCAGCACAGCACTTCCACCAGAACTCCGGGTCGATATGCTCATGGCCGCTGCCACGGCAGCCGCTACCGCAACAGACTTCCCGGGCAACATAGCAATGCTCGAGCAAGCGGCTCAGGAAGCCGAAAAAGCGGGCGATAACTTTGGTCAGTCTCTGGCACTGGCCAAACTTGCCACTAGCCTCACCCAGATGGGAAGGATGCTGGAAAGCGAGGCGGCGGCACGGCGAGCACTCACAATTCATATTCGTCCGGGGCGCGCCCGCGAAGCGGTAGATCAAACTGCCCTGCGCTCCATTCTCTTTAATGCCGCATGGGGCAGAAGCATACCTCCAGACATTGATCGCTTTATTTCCCAGGCTCGAGCCACAAACCCTGTTGACCCCTTCTTCAAAGCAGGCCTCACTGCCCTCTACATGCACATCGCCGTCATCCGGGGCAAGCAGGCTCGCACGCAGGAAGAAAAAGAAGCGCTCGAGACAGGCCTTAAATATTACCGTCAATTTGGAGGAGATTCGCTCATTCTTGAGACCTGGAGAGTCCGGCTCATGCGCGCAGGAGATTATGCCGGTGCAGAAACATTTGCCAAAGAACGCCTCGAACTCGTCCAGAAGATCTACGGCCCAGACCACCTGATGGTTGGCCACGCCGGTCTCTATCGTGCTCGCGGCCTGGTACTGTTGGGCCGCAAGCAGGAAGCTCTCGATCAATCCCTGAACTCCTTAAGAACCTATAACCTCGTCGGGCCCGTCCGAGGCGCCCCCATCAACTGGCTGCTCTTCACGACTCTTGCCTTTGTTTACAACGAACTCGGCAGACCAAAAGAAGCCGAGCCCTGGGCACTCAAAGCGCTACAACTCAACAATGAAATGGATGTCAAAAAAGACGCCCGCGTCGCCGAAAGCCACCTCCACCTCGGCTACTCGCTCCGCCTCCAGTCCCGCTTTGAAGAAGCCGCCAAAGAGCTCGCCACCGCCCGCGACATCTACACCGCCGCCGAAAAGACTTACGTCAAACGGGCCAAAGAATCGGCTGACCAATTGGCCTTGGCCATAGCCAAAGACCCCAGCCCCTATCCAGCCCATCTACGCTAAGACCCGGCCCTACTCAAACTTTGCTTGTCCTCTGCCAGCAGCTTCTCACAGGTCGAGGCGATATCTCACTATCCTGGATTAGCCTAGTCTGTAGTGCGCAAGAGTCTATTTCGAATTCATCTGATTCTGGGAATCCTGCTGGGGCTCTATGCCGTTGTGATCGGTGTAACCGGGTCGATTCTGGTTTACCGGGAAGAGCTGGTAGAACTGGCGCGGCCAGACTTGTTTCAGCCAGTGCGGGAGCTTCGGGTAACGCCGGATGAGGCGTTGTCAGTTGTGCAAAGGGCGTATCCGGGGTGGAAAGTATTGACTCTCACAGGGCCAGATCGCGCGACGGGTGCATGGATGGCTTATCTGATCGGTAAGGGCGACGCAAGGCAGGCTTATGTCGATGCCGAGACTGGGATCTTGCGCGGGCACTATCAGCGCAAAGAAGGCTGGCTTGGGTTTACTGAACAGCTTCATTTCAACCTGATCAGCGGGCGGACCGGGCGATTGGTAAATGGCTATTGTGCGCTGTCGCTGATCTTGCTTGCCCTAACCGGGTTATTGCTGTGGCGACCGCGGCTCTCGCAACTGAGCTGGAATGCGAGAACCCTGCATGTGAATTTGGGGCTTGTGTCGCTTGTCTTTATCCTGATCATGGGCTTTACTGGCGGATACTTTACCTGGTTTCAGGCTTACGTGGATGGAGTGAGACTCTTCCTGCCTGCTCGTATTCAACCGAAGCTTGCGGCAGTGGAAGCAACCGGGGAGCGCAAGAGTCTGGCTGAGTTGGCGGCTGCTGCGCAGGTGGCAGTGCCAGAGGCAAAGTTATACAGGATCGTGCTTGGAACCGGGCAGAAGGAAGCACTCCGGATTTCCATGCGGCACGGGACTCAAGGGGAATTTCAACTGGTAAGCCACGTAGCCTTGAACCCCTACACGCTTGAGGTGATGCGGATTGAAAAGCTCGAAGACCGGGCCAGTGGAGACTGGCTGATTGGCAATTTCAGCGCAGTGCATTTCGGCGTTTGGGGCGGGCCTGCGGCGAGAGTGCTTTGGGCCGTGCTGGGGCTGAGTTTGCCGGCGCTGTTCATTACGAGTTTTTCGTTGTGGTGGCGGCGTTTGCGCCAAAGAGGCCTAGCGGGCCTTTGGGGCTAAAGCCCGGGAAGACACGAGACAGATCGCGCTGGCCCAGATGGCCGCTAACCACCTCACCCAGCACTTCACGGAAGTCTGTCGTGACGGCAAGATCGCGGCCTTCGTAAAGTTGCTCGCGTTCAAGACCCGGCCATTTGCCGTGTATCTTGCCACCAGCAACCGCGCCGCCCATCGTGAACATGACGTTGGCATGGCCGTGGTCTGTGCCTCGATTGCCGTTTTCACGCGCGGTGCGGCCGAATTCACTCATCGTAGTCACAACGATGTCGTCCATACGAGGACCCATGTCCTGATAGAAGGCGGCAAGGCTGTCACCGAATTCGCGCAGGAGGTTCGCGAGCGGACCAATGAATGGCGTGGCACCAACTTCGTTGACGTGGTGATCCCAACCGCCGAGATCGGCGAAGGCAACTTCAAGCCCGGCATTGGCCTTGATCATCTGTGCGATTTGTTTGAGGCTCGAGCCTAAGCGCCCATTGGGATAGACGGCGCCATTGGCCGGAACGTATTCCACCTTGCGGAGAGCTTCGAGAATGCGGATGGCTTCAAAGGTATCCTTGCCGGTGCCTTTGAGTTGGGTGTCCACCGAAGCGGCATAGCGCGACATATAGTCTTCGCCAGCCATCTTGTCGCGCACTTGAAAGTCCCTAACACTGTTCATCGCAACGGCGGCTTGCGGGCCGCGGAGCGTGCGAGCAAGCACAGGCCCAAGCGAGACGGCGCGTATAGGCGATTTAGTTTTGTCGTCGCTCATGGTGCGGTTGAGCCAGCCGTCACGAGTGGCCTTAAAACCAGGCGTGCCGCTCTCCATGTAGTCCTGCGCGTCGAAGTGGCTGCGGGTGGGGTCGGGGCTGCCGCAGGCTTCGATGATGGCAAGTTTCTTGTCGTTGAAGATAGGCAGCAGCGATTTGAGATTGGGGTTGAGGCCGAAGAAGCCGTCGAGGTCAAGCGTTGCGCCCTCGCTGTTACCGGGCTTGGGAATGGCGATTCCAGGCCGGCCGGCGTAATAAGCTTTTTCACCATGCGGGACAACGATGTTGAGGCCGTCAGCAGCACCGCGCTGCAAGATGGCAACGAGGATCTTTTTGTTGGTGCTGGCTGCGACTGCTCGTTCGAGCCACATGGGCGAGGCACCGATACCGAAGATGGCCAGGCCTGAGTTTTTAAGGAATGCGCGTCTGCTTGCCATGTGATTGCTCCTAGCGGCGCTGCCATTCGGGCGCGCCCATGTTCTTGGCGATAGTCGAGTAGCGGTCTTTGTCGATGCGAATGCCTTGCAGCTTGTTTTCACTGAGGGCAACCGAGAAGTTGATACGGGCGAGAAGGCCGGCGGAGTTGAGCCATTCTTCGCCATTATTGGAATAACCAGTTGGTTCCTGTTTGCGATAAAGGGGCTGGCCCATCTGGGCAATGGCCTGGGCGGCCGGCAGCGTGTTGGTAAGCGTGGCCCCGGTGGCGCGAAGCGCACCAGCTACCATCTCCAGCGGGCTCTTCATCTTGGATTTGTAGGCTCCTGCACTCATGAACTCCCGGCTCTCAATCATGGTTTTCATCACTGCCTTGAGGTCGCCGCTGGTCTTTTGATAAGTGTTGGCCATGCGATCGATCAGGGCGGCTGGCGGCTCGTCGGCAACAAAGCGCTGGGCGAGCTTGCGGGAGATGAATTTGGCAGTGGAGGGGTGAGCGCTCAGGATCTCGATCACCTTGAGACCGTCTTCGATGCCGCCACCAGCGGGGATCGTGACTCCGAGGACAACTTTTTCACCCTTGTCGTGCACACGCTCAGCGAAGCGGAATTTGCCGCCCCGGTTGGGTTCGTCGATCGTCCAGCCGGTGAAGCAGCGGGCGACTTCCTGAACGTCTTTTTGGCTATAGCCTCCGTCGACCCCGAGGGTGTGGAGTTCCATCAGTTCGCGGGCGTAGTTTTCGTTGATGCCGCGAGTGCGAGCCCTGGCTCTTACCGCTGCGGGGGCGACGCTCGTCCAGTTATCGAGGTAGAAGAGCATGGCGGGGCTTTGTGCGGTGGCCCTCACCATGTCGCTAAAGCGGCCAAGGACGTGGGGGCGGATGGCGTCGCGCTCGTAGGCCGTGGTGAGCCACTTGTCGGCACCCTTGTCGAGGAAGACGTTGAAGTGGTTAAACCAGAAATCGGCCAGGACTTCATTAAGCTGACGCTCGCTCTGGACGGCGCGGTAGATCTTGGCCTCGGTGAGTTCGCTGGCCACCGCCTGCTGGGGGGCGAGCTTGCGTAGGGCTTCGCTACGCTCTTCGGTGCTCATGGCACCGACGCGGCGGCGGAGGCGATCTTCGATGCCCTTCCGGGCGGCTTCCTCTTCTTCTTCGTCTTTGGTCTTTTTGCGTTCGATGCGGGCCTTGTAGCGCTGGCTGAGGCGTTCGTAAGTATCCTTCAGCTGGGGGTCTTCGGGCATCTTCATGCGACCGATGGCCACCGCGGTGAGCACTTGAGGGGTGGGGTAATTGAGGACGAGGGCTTCGGTGGACATTGCCAGGCTAGGCATTTTAGCTAGCGTCGCTTCCAGGGCAGGATTTTCGGGAATCGACTGGGGATTGAGCTGCTGGTCGATCCACTTTTTGAGGCCGAGCTTTTGGACGGCTTCCATGTCGCCGGGCCGGGTGCCAAAGCTGAGGCGGCTAAGCACATGCTCTGTCTGCTCTTGCTTGTTGAGCTTTTCTTTGAACTTTGAGGCAGCATCGGAGGCTTTTTTTGCGGCCAGGGGAGTTAAGGCAAGCAGCAAAATGGCGACGGTCACGCGTAAAGCTTTTGTTTTCAATGTTTTCTTTGTTTTCATCGTGCGAGCCTACTGTTATATGAAACTCAACTAATGAAGAGAAGTTTCGTTGCTTGCAAACACCAGATAAACTAAAGCAGTTCCCCTAGTGTGGCTGGGGGCAGGTATAAGGTTTATAGAAGTTTAAGACGATTGTTTTTGGAAGGTACCCTATCCGGTAGCAGGGTTGATTGAATCCAATTACTCCACGCAAGGTTTTGAATCCGATGATCGATGCGCGGGCTTCAAAGATCGAAGACCCGGTAGCGAAACTGCGTTTTTTGAAAAACACAGAGAAGCGGGTGGGGCAGGTGGAGACGGTATTGGGGCGGCCGCAATACTGGTGGTTGCGTAACAAGAAGTTTTGGCTGGCCGTGGGTTGCCTCTTGATGATTCCTACCCTTTCCCTATTCCGGAGCAGTGCCCCTCCCATTTCCGTTTCGAATGGTGAGTTGAGCCCGGCTGCCGGGCGTGGCCCGCAACCTTTTCGGGAAGCGCCGCTTGAGAAAGTTTGGCTGATCGATTCAAAAAATGGGGTGGAGACCTGGTCGAGCGGCTTGCATATTGAGACGCGCTTCAGCACCTCAAACCGGCCGCGTGAGTATTTTGCCTGGAACCGAAATCAACCCACCTCCAGCCTTGTGCAGCTAGCGGACAAGCAGGCGGCTGGGATTGTCTTTCACACAACTGAAAGCACGCTCGAGGAGCTCGAAGAGCAGAAAATGCGACGGCTGAAACTGCTGGGCGAATCGCTGCTGCAATATGTGTCGAAAGAGAAGGCGTATCACTATGTGATTGATCGCTTTGGACGGGTCTTTCGGATTGTGCAGGAATCGGACGCGGCCAACCACGCCGGCAAATCTACCTGGGCCGACGACAAGTGGGCTTATGTGGGGCTCAACGATTCGTTTTTGGCCGTCTCTTTTGAAACCCAGACGCGGCCCGGCGATGAGGCACCAATCATCTCTCAGGCGCAGATCGACTCTGGGCGGACGCTCACCCGGATGCTGCGTTCGAAGTACAACATTCCAGCCACAAACTGCGTAACGCATGCGCAGGTGTCGATCAATCCGAGCAACTTCCAGATTGGCTATCACACCGATTGGGCTGGCAATTTTCCATTTGAAGCGATGGGGCTACCAGACAATTACTCGCAACCGCTTGCGAGTCTCAATCTTTTTGGCTTTAATTACGACGGCACCTTCTTTGCGGCCACCGGCGCACGCATGTGGAAGGGTGTAGTCAACAGCGAAGACCTGCTGCGTGAGCAGGCACAAAAGAATTCCATTTCTGTTGCGCAACTACGTACCCAATTGCGCAACCAATACCGCCGTCTGAGCGCTTTGTTGCCTGAGAACAACCGGCCCAGCGGTGCAAACTCAATTTCCAATTCGAGCACAGCTCAAGAGGTGAACCCATGAAACACAGCAACCACACTCCTGCCATCGGGCTGGACGTCGGCACCAGCCGCATCGTAGCCGCCAGCAAGGCAAATGATGATTTCCAATACAAGAGCCAGCTCAATGCATTCGTAGAGGTGCCCTGGTCGAAGATGACCGAAGCGTCACTGAAGCGTGAAGGCGTGCCATACGTCGTAACCGGTGAGAACACGGGCAAGTTGATTATCGTGCCTGGTAACGAAAGCTCGCGCTTTGCAGATCTGCTGCAGACCGAATCACGGCGCCCGATGAATCGTGGTGTCTTGAACCCGAGCGAGCCCCAGAACGCAGCCATGCTGAAGCAACTGATTGAGAATCTTACCGAAGGAGAACGTCGCCAGGGCTTGCCGGTGTATTACAGCGTGCCGGCTGCGCCCCTCGGTGCCGAAGAAAATCTCACCTATCACGATGCCTCGATTGCGCAGATCCTGCGCGAGCTGGATTGCGAACCCACGCCGATCAATGAAGGGCTTGCGGTAGTGTTTTCAGAACTGGAAGAGACCAACTATTCCGGAATTGGCATCAGCTTTGGTGGTGGCCTGGTGAATGTTTGCCTGAGCTATCTGGCTGTTCCGGTTCTGAGCTTCAGCGTTGGCAAGGGCGGCGACTACATCGACAGCTCGGCAGCGACGATCACCGGTGAGCTCACCACTCGCATTCGCCTCGCCAAGGAAGAATCCTTCCAGATTAACGGCCACTATGCCGACAAGTTGCACCAGGTGCTCAACGTGTATTACGACGAAGTGATTCGGGCCACAGTGAACGGCTTGAAGGAAGCATTTGCCAACTCGCGGAATATTCCGAAGATGGGCAAGCCGATTCCGATGGTTCTCTCTGGCGGTACGGCGATGCCCAAAGGCTTCCGCGACCGCTTTGAGAAGCTGCTGAAAGAATCGGAGTTCCCGCTGCCATTGAGCGACGTGCGGATGGCAGAAACCCCGCTGAACTCAACGGCCAAGGGTGCCCTCGTGGCCGCGCTGGCCGAACTCTAAACAGGTGCTTACAAACCCAAAGCCCTCCTGGCCCCATAAGGCCAGGAGGG
>CANGVB010000014.1 GCA_947456995.1 Bryobacteraceae bacterium
GCCTGCAAGGCGAGCTTCGTCAGCTCGTCGTCGAGCCCAGATGGACCAAACCTGGCCGTAGCTTTCTTCCTGCTTGCTGGTGAGGTTGCGATAGAGAGAAATTCGATTCAGGGCTGCGTAGAGTTGGCGCTCTTCGGCCTTGCCGTTGAGCAGGATCCAGGCCTGCTGGATGAGCAAGTCGACCGGTGGATCGACTTTGCGGGAGTCATAAACCTTCAGCGCCATTTCGCCCAGCTTGGCTGCTTCGCCAGCGTTGCCGAGGTCGTTGTGGATGCCAGCGATGAGACTGAGGTGGTCGGGATCGGCATTCAGCTTTCCAGCGACGAGGGCTGGCATACGGGAGGCCTCGATCAAAGCAGTTTCATTGAGATTGCGGCTCTTGAGCGAGAGAAGCAGACTGCGCCACACGTTGGCTTCGCCGGAGTTTTTGGCGAGGAGTTCGCGGATCAGGCGCTCTGAGTCGGCAGCGCGGCCTTGCTGCATCCAGATGTCGGCGAGTTGAAGTTGAACGTCAACGGAAACCCTGTCGGGGCCATCCATCCGGATCATTTCGGCGAGGAGCTTTTCGGCCTGGTCTGCGTGGCCGAAGCGAGCCTGGACATAGGCGGCACTGCGGAGGAAGCCGGGACGCTTGAGTGCAGCCTGATAGAGGTCGGCTGGCATTTTCTCGATTACGCCGAAGGCCGCTTTCTCTTCTTTCTGCTGCAGAAAGGTGGCGATGAGCCCCTCGTATGCGACGAGGTTGTAGGGCTCGGAGCGTATGACGCTCTGGTAAAGCTCAGATGCCTTAGCGAAGTTGCCCTGGTTCAAGTTGGTGCCGGCCACCTGAAGGATGAGCGTATTGGGCATGGCGAGGTTGTTGGCCCGTGAGATGGCCATGGCGCGTTCGACATAGTTGCTTGATTCTTTGCTCTGACCGATTTCGGCGGTGGCGCTGGCCATAAGGCCGAGGAAGTCAGCGGACTTTTGAAGGTCTGTTTGCACCAGCGCTGGAGCGGATTGAGCGGCTGAAATTGCGGCTTTGGCCCCTTCGGCCTGATAACGGGCGTTAATCCAGCCGCGCCAGTTGTCGAGGTCGTTCGGTTCGAGTGCGATGAGCTTCTCGTAGACACTCGCGGCTTCCTTAGCCTTGCCGGACTTCAGATAGACGCCAGCGAGTCCACGTTGGGCCGCGCCGTTTTTAGGGCGAAGCCTGGCTGCAAACTGGAAGCGCTCGTTGGCTTCATCTACTTTGTCGGACGCCAGCAGACGAGTGCCTTCACGGAGTGCTTTAAAGAAACGTGAGGTTTCAATGGCTTCCTGAATTGAGGCGACACCCGGTTGGAGCGCCTGAGCCTTTTCCAGGAACTGGAGCGCTGCGCCGAATTCCTCCTGCTTCATGCGAACGAAGCCCATGCCGGCGAGGGCCCCAGGGCTATTGGGATGTTGCTTGAGGACGGCATCGAATTTCGATTCGGCCAGGAGGGCTTGGCCCTTGTTGAGTTCGTCGAAGGCTGCCTGTTCTTCAGGGCTGTTTTGTAGGTTGCGGTCTGCACGCTCCGGCATGGCGGGCATGGTTGCGAGAGTACGAGCCAATTCTGTATCAGAGTGTCGTGAGAGATAAGCGCGGATGCTCGAAGCCGCTGCGGGGTTGGCCCCTTCCCAGAGGAGCGCCTGACGCCATGCCTGGCGCGCTTTGGCGTATTGGATGTTAGCGGGGGTGATGGATTCCAGCATCTTGATTCCGGAAAGGCGGGATTCAGGGCGGTAGGTGTAAAGAGTGCCGAGGGACAGCTTGTATTCGACGGCGTTGGGATATTGCTGCATCAGGGATTGCAGAGCGTTGGTGGCGCGATCCCAACCGCCTGGTGTTGCGGCGTCGGTTTCGTGATACGCAATGGCCCATCCGCCAGCAGGAGGATTGCCGCCGAAGACTTCGTTGTAGATGAGCATCGCTTCGCGGGGCTGGCCGTTGCGGGCGAGCTTGCTGGCCTGATCGAGACGCTGGCGTTGGGAATCCATGATAACGGTGGATTCCACTTGCTTGATCGCCCCGCTGGAGGGGTTGACCTGCTTGAGCTGGTCCAGCAGACGGGACGATTCATCCACCTTGCCGCGCTGCTTGGCATAGCGGGCGAGGCCAGCCAGGGCATCGGGCTGGTTGGGTTCGATGAGGAGGAGTTGCTTCCAGGTTTGTGCAGCAAGATCCAGACGGCCGCGACCCTCGAGAGAGCGGGCTTTGCTGAGCAGGATGTCTTTCACCGCAGAGACCTGAGGCACAGTAGATACCTGATTGCCGCCGGATTGTGGTGTAGCGGCGGGAGCGGCAACGGTGGTGAACATCAACGCGAGACAAAGGCTGGCGGTGAGTTTCTTGGTTTGCATGGAGGAGTTCATTGTGGTTCTGTGTTGTCGATAGATCCAAAGTTCAAATTGAGATTGCTGGCGTTAAGAGCGCAGGCGGTGCTGTGTTTGCTGATTGACCCAAACTTCAAGCCTTGAAGCGATCCAGAAACCTGCGATCAAGACAAAGAGCGGGATGATCCAGGCATAGCGCCGCACCCAGTATTCAAGAGCCTCTGTCCAGCGCAGCTCGCCGGTGTGAAGAAACGATGTATTCGCTCGGAAGGAAGTAAAGCGGCCTGCCTGCTCGATGGCAACGGTGCCGAATACATCTTCGTTATAAGCGGATTTGTCGAGGAGGCGGATAAGGGTGGCCGAGTTGCGAGTGCTCGAAGTGGACAGTGCGATCATCACGCGGGACTCGTCGACGGGAGAAGTGATACCCTCCAGCACTGCTTCGACGGGAGCTTCGCTGCCGAGGACATCGTTGAGCCGGCGCAGTTCCATGGCTTTGCCGGTACGGATGAAATTCCAGAACCAGTCTAAGGGTGTCTGCTTTTCATTCACACGGGGGATCTCGCTGTCGAGTTGAACCGGAAGCCGATTCACCCAGCGGCTGAACAAGGGTTGATCCTGGCCGGAGCCGAGAACGAGAAGGTCTTTGCCTGTCATTTTTTCAACCTGTGAAGAGTCGGCAACGCTGATGCGGTAGCCGGGCATTCCGGTTTGTGCACCGAAGAACGACATGATGTTGAGGTAGAGGCCGATCTGTTCTGGCGACATCGTTGGAGGAACGATCACCGCAGTGTCGCCGAGATCGGGCATGCGAGTGAAGGGGAAGCCTGCTTTGGCGAAGAGATCGAGGCGAGGTTGTTCGACGAAATGAGAGACACCGCGAAGATCAATTTCTGAGTTTCGCTGAATGATCATCTCGGTACTGCGTTCAGCCCCTTCGGCGCCCTGGTAATCGACCTCGAAGGCGAGGGTGTTTCTTGGATAGAGCTGGGCAACCGACATCTGGATTGTCTCTGAGAAGACACCAGTGAGTTCGGAGGCTTGGAGTTTTCTTTCGGCAACGGGAGCGCCGTTGAGCTTGATACGGATTCGGGCCGTTGCCTCTTTGGGCAAGCCGTTGAACTTGAGGCCGAGGCGGAGTGGCACACTGACGCGGGAGCCGTAGTAAAGGTCTGGCGCGAGGCGGAAGTAAAGCCGTGTGGAGCCGTTGTTGTAGATGTGGAGTTGCTCTGACGAAGAAAACTGGTGGAAGGCTGCCGCCCGGCCGGACTGCAACCAGCGTGGTGCTTCATAAGGGTTGCGTGGCGTGAGTGAAACGTTTTCCAGGGGAACGGATTCTCCACTCAAAGCTTTAGACGAAGCAAGCATGCGGGCTGCGGCCTGAAGGCGCTCGGGAGATTCGCCGTAGACGACGAGGAGTTTGCCGTAGGGATCATTCGGATTGTCGCGAATCGCTACGCCGGAACCGGAGAGGGATTGAAAGGTTCCATCTTCGGTGGATCGATTGCCAGAGGCAACGAGCACCACGGCATGTCCTTGAGGAATGGCCCCGACACTAACCGGAAAGTCGGTGCCGCGAAAATCTGCAAGAGTGCCAAGCCAACTGGCGATGAGGCCGGCGGATTCGAGAAGTTTCGAAGACGGACGTTCGAGGAAGACGAAGTTTAATCGAAGCGGCCGGTTGGAGGATAAGTCAAAGAGCGGCATGGGGAGCAGGCGAAGATCATTGGCGAAGGGCAGAAGCCGGCCATCAATGCGGAGGCTGCTGGCGGGATCAATGCTTGTGCGGAGCTGAGCCTTTTGAGAAGCCGAACAGGAAGTGCAGTGGGCTGAGAGAGTGAATGTAAGCGTGTTCTCGCCCATGAGCAATTCGGCTGGAAGGCTGACGATCGAAGTGGATGATGCATTGCCGCTGTTGTTGTCTGACTTGAGTGGCACCGAGGCGACGTCACTGCCGTTCAGGCTTACGGCGATGCTGCCGTCTTCGAGGGTGAGTGAATGAGCGGGCTGGAAGCGGAGCGTGAGCGCCGCATCTGTTGCCACTTTAGTCACCGGGAGTGCGAAGGAGATAGACGCTACGCCGTCGGTGCCGCGCAGGAGCAAGGGCTGACGGATGCCGAAGAGCTTGAAATCCTGAACATCGCTGAAGGTGCTGGGTGCTTGTTCGCCCCTTGTGCCACCGGCAAAGACCAACGACTTGGGCTTGGCTTCATACGGAACCTGAGCCCGAACCTGTAGCGAAAACAACGCCAGGAGAGCCGCAATCAAGAGAAGAAGTGATGCGGCAGAGCGGCGCGGCTTCAGTCGACCGGCTGGAGGATCCTGCGCTCCAGGCGTGAAGCCGAAGATGGCTTGCGGAACAGCGAGGAAGCCACGCAAGGCAACTCCCATGATCGTCGCGAAACTGCGGAAGGGACGGTCGATCTCGGCATCGCGCGAGTTGAGCCATGCGTCGCCGCGAGAGTAAATCACCTGGGCGAGAAATTCATCCTGTTCGAGCGAGAGGCGGCCGAAGGACAGGCGGATGGACTTGCCTTCCACCTCGACAACTACGGCAGGCAATGCGGTCTGACTGGCTTTGAGCTCCAGACCCACTTGAACCGAGTCGCCAGGCATGAGGTTCCAACCGGCAGGAGCTTCAATCTGGAGCCCGCCGGTAGAAAAGTCGATGCTGGACGTGAGTGCTTTGCCGAACTTTACATCCTCGAGGGCTACGGGAAGTTTGACCGGGATTCGCGACGAGCTGCGGAGTTGGCGTTTCTCGATCGTCACGGCAATGGCCGCACCAAGATTCACCAGATTGAGAGAAGCCCAGGCGATGTTGACGATGATTGTACCGGTCTGGACATCCGGGTTGCCGAGTTGGCTGACACCCATGGCGATGCCGGCCATGTTCAGGAAGAGCAGAACGATGAAGGGCCGGGAGATGCGCCAGTCGAAGTAGCCACGGTCCATCTGAGTGCTTTTGGAGGTGACGTTAAACTTGCCCCACTTGGGGTTGATCAGAGCTGCCATGGTGGGGAAGAGGATGTAAGGCGCAAGCACGGTCTCATACACCTCGTTCCAGAAGGAGTGACGGAACTTGCCCTGAATGCGGGAGTTTGTGAGTGTGGCGAAGACCAGGTGTGGCACGGCGTAAGAAAGAATCGTGACGACATAGCCGTACATATTGACGCGGCCAAGCATGAGGTTTACCAGCGGTGCGGTAAGGAAGATAAGTCTGGGAAGCGCGAAGAGGTAATGGACGGTGCTGTTGAAGTAGCAGAGGCGTTGGGCCAGGGAGAGGCCTTTGCCCAGCAGTGGCAAGTCGATGCGGAGGATTTGAACCATACCGCGGGCCCAGCGAATCCTCTGGCCGATGTGGTCTGCCACCTTGGCGGTGGCAAGGCCTGCTGCCTGGGGAAGGTTGATGTAGGCTGTGTTCCAACCATTGCGCTGCATGCGAAGGGAGGTGTGTGCGTCTTCGGTGACGGTTTCGACGGCGATACCGCCGATTTCGTCAAGAGCTGTGCGGCGCATGACGGCACACGAACCGCAGAAGAAGGTAGCGTTCCAGAAGTCGTTTCCATCCTGAACGAGGCCATAGAAGAGATAACCTTCGTTTGGCACTTTTCGGAAGATGTTGAGGTTGCGTTCAAAGGGGTCTGGCGAATAGAAGAAGTGCGGGGTCTGCAGCATGGCCAGGTTGGAATCTTCGAGAAACCAGCCCGCCGTCATCTGCAGGAAGGAACGCGTGGGGATGTGATCGCAGTCGAAGATGGTCACCAGTTCGGCATCGGTTTGTTGCAGCGCGTTGTTGATGTTTCCTGCTTTGGCGTGGTTGTGTTCGGAACGGACGATGTAGCCTGAACCGCAAGTTATCGCGAAGTCTCGGAACTCCTGTCGTGTGCCGTCGTCAAGAATGTACACATTGAAGCGATCGGGCGGGTAGTCCATGTTGAGGGCAGCCAGGACGGTAGGCTTGACGACTTCGAGGGGCTCGTTATAGGTCGGAATGAAGACATCTACCTTGGGCCATGTGTTGAAGTCTGCCGGTAGCGAGGCAGGCTTGCGCTCGAGGATTTTGAGGCCCTGGAAAAATCCGAGGGCAAGGATGAGTGCGGCGTAGAGCTCGGCACCGAGAAGCAGGAAGACGAAGACGAGATCCCATGTCCAGGCTGCGGACCCTTGCATGGAGAGGAAGTTGTAGGTTTCAGAGCAGCGAAACCAAAGATAACGAGCGGTGCAGAACAAACTGCAGAGCATGAGGAAGAGAGTGACTTTGTAATCCTGAGAGGCGCGGTTGGCCCAGAGAGCGGCCAAGAGCAGAACACCGCTGATCAGCAACTGGGGTTGCCAGTCCAGAGGAATCGTTGCAAGAACGCCTAGTCCGGCAATTGCCAGAACGAGCAAAAGAAAAGTGCCAACGGAAAGTCCGATGGGCTTAGAGATAGTGGGGGGATTCAAACGAATGCTCCTGATTCACCTTGAAAGGTCATGTTGTGGCAGAAAGTGGTTTTGGGCAATGCAGCCTAGTCGCCAGTGGCTGCACTTCGGGGATAGGCCGCAGATTCGGTGGATTCAGAACGAGTCTGCACCCATTCGGCCAGGCGATGGAAGTCTTCGGAGACGCCGCTGTTGGGAGCGTAGTCCACGATGGTTTGGCCTTCTGCCAGAGCCTCGCTCACCTCGTCACTGCGTCGGATTACGATCGGTAGCAGCCGGGATTTGAGTTCGTCGCCGAGCCATTTGCGCAAGTCTGTGTGAAGACTTACGTTGTGGTCGAACTTGGTGAGAATGAATTGGGGTTCAATGCGCAAGCCGGTCTTCAACGACAGGTTGTGAAAGACATCAAGGATGGGACGCACCCGAAGTGTGGACCGTACTTCGGGCAATAGAGGAATGAGGCAGATAGATTTGCCGGAAAGCCTGGTTAACAGATTCATCGACATGTTAGCCCAGATGTCAACCATCAGGTACTCGCATTCGTCGCTCACCTCATTGAGGCCATCGCTAACCCATTCTTCCGTGTTGGAATGGCCGGCAGTGCTTCCGAAAAAGGGAATCATGCCTTCCTGATGTGCCTTGGGTGTAATGAGGTGAACCGGGGCCGAGTTGGTGCCTCGGGAGACAAAGAAAGTAGAACAACCGGTTCTTGCTCTCTTTGCGCCGAAGTGCATGGGAATCAAGGACTGGTTTGAATTCTCAACAATGCCGACAGGTGATTTATGAGAAGAAAGAATTCTTGCTACGGTGGCGGCTATCGTCGTGTTGCCAACACCACCGGAACTGGGGAAGAGCAGAATATTCGTGGTTTGGTGCAGTTGTGAGCTGCTGTCCTGGAGATTCGCTTCATCTAGTGCGGATTGAAGGCCTTGCCAGCGCGCTCCACGGTTCATTGGCTTGCGCACCGCAAAGCGATTGATCCTGGCGGTGATTTCGACTGCTTTGCTGTGTGTGGGGCTAATGTGACTAACTGGCTCGGAGGATATTGGCGTAGGGAAGGGAACTTGCGAGGCGAATTCGGAAGCCGGAGTCGTGGCGGATGCAAGAACAGGTTCCTGAATCGAGGATGAATGACTTACCTGGCTTTCAAGAACACTTGATTGCGCCTGCTCATTCTCAGGAGTCTGTGAATTCGCGGTAGCCGTGCGAGTTCTTGCAAAGTGCAGATAGTTGGTGGTGCTGATTCCAGCAACGTGACACAGATCGGTAATGTCGTTTTCAAAAGTATTCAACACTTAGAATGGTGTCTCCATTTCGTAACAATTCAGATACAGCAAAGAGCCCTGAAGGTGCAGGTGTGGTTTCAGAACACCAGGCTTCAAGCTAATAACGAAGAGCAGAGCGGCCGATTGGGGAACTGATACAAATGAGAGTAAGGTTCTGTATATACTGTTTGTCTACTAACGGAGAGACTAAGAGACCGTTGCGTACATTAACGAGGCTCGCACAAGTTCTGAGTCTTCGCAAGACGAGAAGTATTAGTACTTGGAATGAATAGTAGTGGATAGTACTTGTGCAGAAGTATTCAAAGATGAAGAAAGAAAATCACTTATGATTCAGGTGTTGAGAAAAGTGACAGTGAGTGATTGACATCTTAAGCCAGATCTGACAAGCCTGAGATAGTCTGATGTACTGCTGCATGAAAACGTTTGTAAATCATCTATTTGTTGTATTCCTGTCTCTTGTTTTGCGAAGTGCTGTATTTGGCCAACAAGAGACTGGACTTATGTTGTTTCCTGCGGACGCCAGCAGTCGATTTCGACTGGATGGAATGGATCCGCGAGAATTTACAATAAGGCGCGTATCAGACCCGAGATTTTCGGTGATTTGGAATGTAAAGACGCCATTTCCAGCAGCATTGAACCCTTATGACTTTCGGTTGGTAGGCACGCCTGTGGCGGCGATTCAGAAAGGAGATGTATTAGTTGCAACGTTTTGGATGAGGACTATCTCTGCGGTATATCTCCAAGGACATACTCGTTTCGTCGTTGAGAGAGGCAGGCCTCCTTATCCGAAATCTGCAGAGTGGTTTCTGGCAAGTGGACCGGAATGGAAGCAGTTTCAGATTCCATTTACAGCAGCCGAGAGTGATGAGGCGTCTGGATATAGTGCGCAATTTTGGGTGTCATCCGGACCGCAAGAAATTGAAATTGCAGGCTTTCAAATTCGTAATTACGGACCGGGAGTGAGGTATAGCAGCCTTGGGTTGAAGGACTATCCCTATGTGAATGCCGAGGCCAATGCATCTTGGCGGTCTGCGGCGTTGGCCAGAATTGACAAGTTACGCAAAGGTGAAGTGACGATTGTCTTGCGAGATGCCGAAGGAAGACCTCTGGCCAACCGAAAAGTTCGGGCGAAGATGCTGAGGCATGCCTTCGGATTCGGGTCGGCGGTGGATGCCCAGACGCTGCTCAGCAATTCCAATGATGGCGAACGATATCGCGACTTTGTGTTTTCAAACTTCAATCGGGTAACGCTTGAGAATGATTTGAAGTGGACGGAGTGGGAGCGGAACCGATCTGCGGCCTTGCAGGCAATTGATTTGCTTCGCTCCAGAGGAATCACGAAGTTGCGTGGACATACATTGGTGTGGCCTGGCTGGGAGTATTTGCCAGAACGATTGAGGGGCTTGCAATCCAATCCGAATGAGTTGCGAAGGGCTGTTGATGCGCACATTGCCGATATCACGGCCGCAACCAGGGGGAAGCTTACGGAATGGGACGTATTGAACGAGCCTTACACGAATCGAGATCTGCAGCGGGTGCTTGGTAATGCGGAGATGGCGCGGTGGTTCCAATTGGCTCAAGGCGGGGATTCTGAGGCGGCTCGCTTTATCAACGACTTCAATATTGTAGAGGCTGGCGGAAACGACATTCCGCACATTGCGGGCTTGAAGGAGATTCTGAATTCAATTCAGCAGGGCAACGGGCCGTGGAATGGAATTGGCATCCAGGGGCACTTTGATCAAAATCTGACAGATCCGGAAAAAGTATTGTCGATTCTCGACGACCTGTCGAGTTACCGCAAACCGATTCAGATTACAGAATTTGATGTCAACGTTGCGGATGAAGCGTTGCAGGCTGCCTATACGAGGGATTTCATGACGGCTGCCTTTAGCCATCCGTCCGTCGAGGGGATTACGATTTGGGGATTCTGGGAAGGGCGTATCTTTAACCGGACCAATGCAATGGTGCGGCAGGATTGGACGACGAAGGCGAACCATGCAGTCTGGCGGCAGTTGGTCTACAAAGACTGGTGGACTGACGTGGAGCTTCGGACAAATGCCGATGGGATTGCGCGGGTTCGCGGATTTGCCGGAGATTATGAGGTGATTGTCGAAGACGGTGGCAGGCAGACGGTGCTGCCTTATCGGATGGAGGCCGGCAAGATTGGGTATTTGTTTCAGGGTAAAAGAGATCAGGTTTCGATTCCGGCCGGTGGCATTGTGAACGCGGCAAGTTTCCAGCCTGGGCCTGTTGCACCCGGTCAGGCCGTGACCATTTTTGGAAGCGGGCATGGATACGAAGAGATTCAAATTGCAGCCAGGGGAGAGAACAATGCGCTGCCGGCATTGGTGGGGGAGACTCGAGTCTTCTTTGATGGTGTTGCCGCACCGATGATTTACAGTGCCAGGCAGCAAGTGAGTGCCGTTGTGCCGGAAAGTGTTTCGGGCTTGACCAAAGTGAAAGTAGAGTTTCTGGGGCAGGTGAGCAACGAAGTAACGCTGCCAGTGGCTGCTGCTCGACCGGGCATCTTCACTTCTGCAAGCGGTACCGGGCAGGCCGTTGTTTTGAACAACGACTCGGCTGGATCGTTCAACTCTGCCGATAGCCCCGCCAGCCGGGGAAGCGTGGTGTCGTTTTTTTTGACGGGAGAAGGGAAGACGACGCCCGAGATCGGAGCAGGGCTATTTCCTCAGGCTCCGTTTCCAAGACCAACGCAAGCCGCGCAGGTGTTTTTTGGTGGAGCGCAGGGGGTTGTGGAGTTTATTGGGCGCATTTTCCCGGGAGTGGTGCAAGTGAATGCGCGGATTCCTGGAAACGCCGAAACAGGCAACCAGGTTTCGTTAGTGGCCAGAATCGGGGGATTTAGTTCGCAGGCTGGAGCGACGATTGCGATTCGTTAGGAGAGGAAGTGGTGGGCGCGCAGGGATTCGAAGCAAACGGTTTTATTCAGTTTCAACCCTTGGAGCCGAGTCTTCGGGTCTGTAGCTTGTGTCAGATGTTGTTTTGACAGAGTTTTGAAAGGGAGCCTCAGCGCTTTGACCTCCAAAGAGTAAACCTGTTTCGAAACGATACAGCTCAAGACGAGACAGCCTGTCCAGATGGAATGAAATGGAATGTTCCGATCCATGTAGAATCAAGGGTTTCGACTGTCTGATCGCCTTGGCGATAGACTTGCAACTAAAAGAAGGATGCAAGTGGGGAGAGAATTGGAAAGCCTGATATTCCTGGTTGACGATGATGAGAATTTGCGTGCGGTTGTCGAGCGCTGGCTGCGGAAGGATGGCTATGACGTGTCTTGCCTTTCTGGTGGTGAAGAGTGCCTGAAGGCTCTGAGTGAAGAAGAGCCTGAAGCAATATGTCTCGACATGAATATGCCGGGCCTGAGCGGCATCGAAACCTTGGAACGAATCCGGGAGCGTTATCCTGCTTTACCGGTTGTGGTGTTGACCGCTGACGAGACCGCAACTACGGCGGTAAGTGCAATGAAGCTCGGGGCCCATGACTACCTGACAAAGCCGCTGGATGCGATCAAATTGTTGACCACTCTCAGGAATGCCATTGCCCACGGTAGATTGTCGATGCGTGTGACGCAGCTTGAGCGTGAGGTTGAAGGGCGCGGCTATCCGGGCATTGCCGGCAATTCCAATGCGATGAAGAGTGTGTTTCGCCAACTCGACAGGCTGGCAGTGAGCGATGTTTCGGTGTTGATCCATGGGGAAAGCGGAACCGGTAAGGAATTGATTGCTCGAGCGATCCACCAGTCCAGTAGCCGGAGCCGGGGGCCGTTTATCGCTGTCAACTCGGCAGCAATCCCGGAGAGTTTACTCGAGTCAGAGCTTTTCGGACACGAGAAGGGGTCGTTCACGGGAGCTGCGAATCGTCGCATTGGCCGCTTTGAAGAGGCGAACAAGGGCACACTTTTCCTCGATGAAATTGGAGAATTGTCCCTCCCGGTACAGGCCAAACTGCTGCGGGTATTGCAGGAGCGGAAGATACAACGTGTCGGTGGCTCGGCCCTGATTCATTCTGACTTTCGATTGATTACGGCTACACACCGCAATTTGACCGAAGATGTGAAGGCGGGTAAATTTCGCGAAGATCTCTTTTTCCGTTTGGCTGTTTTTGAGTTGGAACTGCCTCCACTGCGCCGTAGAAAAGAAGACATCCCGGTGCTTGCGCAGCTCTTTATCAATGGGAACAAGGACACGGCTGGTAGCCGGGTGAATGGTGTCTCTCCTGCGGCTTTGAGCATGATGCTGAAGCATGAGTGGCCGGGAAACGTTCGGGAGTTGCAGAATGTGATGCAACGGGCGCTGGTTGTGGCCAATGGCGAAATGATTGAACCAGAAGATCTTCCGGAGAGGATGCGGCTGGGGGCGAACGTGTCTGCCTTGAAAGCTGCAAGTGCGGAAGTTGAGGAAGATGGGGGCACGCTTGAAGACGCCTCAAAGAGGCTCTTGCTGGCAGCACTTGAAAAGCATGAAGGCAACGCGTCGGCGGCGATGAGGGAGTTGAAAATTGGCCGGACCCGCTTTTACAGAATGCTCAAGAAGTTTGGTTTTGAAGACAAGATGGATGAGATCCGCCAGTCTGGCAGCAAGTAAGGAGTCAAGAAATGTACGGAATGGTGAATCGGGCAATCGAAGAAATGGTGAGTTCCGGCTATGGAGAAGAGGTCTGGGAAAAGATCAAGGAGCGGGCGGGAGTGGACGTCGAGGTCTTTATCAGTTCTGAAGGGTACTCAGATCAGATCACTTACGGTCTTGTTGGTGCGGCCAGCGAGGTGCTGGGGCTGCCTCAGGAAAAAGTGATGGAAGCTTTTGGGGAGTATTGGATTCTTGAAACTACCAAGAGAGGCTATAGTGATTTGATGGCTTCGGGCGGGGCGACACTCAAAGAGTTCTTGCTGAACCTTCCGAACTTCCATGCCCGCTTGAGTATGATCTTTCCGCATCTCTCTCCGCCGGAGTTCGCTGTGAGCCATGTTGGAGAAAGGTCTCTTAGGCTCCACTACATGTCCAACCGGGCGGGACTTACGTCTTTCATGAGGGGCTTGATTCTTGGCTTGGGGAAGATGTTTGAAAGTCCAGTTGAAGTAGAGCTAGTTGCGGCGAAAGCCTCCGGAGCCGACCACGACGAATTCCTCGTCCAGTGGTAGGGAGCTGGAAACCATGCGTGAGTCGTCGGAACCTGTATTGACCTCAGAGCAACTGCGAACGTTGTTTCCGTTCCACCTCGCCTTTGACGAATTGTTGTCCATTACAAGCATCGGTAGGTCGTTGCATAAAATCTGTCCGGATTTGGTGTTGGGTGCTAAGGTGGCGGATTTCTTTGAACTCGATCGGCCCAGGGTCAGGTTGGAGTTTCAGGAGCTAGTGAGTCGAATCGAATTGCTCTTTCTGCTGAGTATGCGTGGAAGCAGCATCCGGCTTAGAGGCCAAATGATGTTGTTGCCCGAGCAAGGGCAGATGATCTACCTTTGTTCCCCATGGCTGCCGCAGGCAGGAGCGTTGAAATCTCTGGGGCTCACGCTCGAAGACTTTCCGATCCACGATCCAATGCCCGAACTGGTTCAGGTGGTGCAATCTCAGAATCTGGCGATGGCGGATATGAAGCTCTTGGCAGACAAGCTTCGCGCCAGGGGGCAAGAGCTGAAGGCAACAAACCAGCAGCTACAGGTGAGCGAAAAGAATGCCAAGCAGCTGGCTTTGATCGCAGCCCGCACTGAGAATTCGGTGATCATCACGGACGCGGTAGGAAAGGTGCAATGGGTAAACGAGAGCTTTGAGCGGCTGACTGGCTACACTCTTGAAGAAGCGATGGGGAAGACTCCTGGGTCCTTTCTGCAAGGCCTCCAGTCTGATCGTGATGTCATCGCCTTGATGAGTGCGAAGGTGAAGTCCGGGGAGGGGTTTCACGCCGAGCTTCTGAATTACAACAAAAGCGGCCACAAATACTGGGTTTCCATCGAGGTGCAGCCAATTCGTGATGAGACAGGGGCTGTTACGAACTTTATGGCAATCGAGAGTGACATTACGATTCGCAAGGAGTGGGAGCAGCGCCGCAGCCTTGAATACTCCGTCACGCGGGTTCTTGCCGAATCGATTCGTCTAGATTTTGCGTTGGAGAGAATTCTCAGCTTGATCTGCACGGCACTTGGCTATCAGGCGAGCTGCTTCTGGCAAGTAGACGAATCGGAAAGTTGTCTGGAATCTATCGGTATGACGTTGAGGCCAAACATGAGAGGGAGTCAGTTTGAGATTCTTTCCCGGGAGCTTCGATTGCAATCCGGGGAGGAAATTCCTGGACGTGTCTGGCTTGAAAACAGGAGCATATGGATTGCAAACCTGGCAGATCTAAGCGATTCGCCGAGAGCTCCTCATGCCCTGGAAGTTGGAATCCAAAGCGTGTTTGCTTTCCCATTGCGCGATGGCGACAAGGTGAATGGGGTGATCGAACTCTTCGCTAACGCCAAGGAGCCGCCAACAGCGGGATGGATGGAGAGTTTGGTTGGTCTTGGGAGACAAATTCAGCAATTCGTAGAAAAACAGGAAGCCGACCACGACCGTGCGAAGGCCTTATCGCTACTGGATTCCACCATTGAATCTACAACGGAGGGTATCCTCGTTACGGATTTGCGAGGCAGAGCACTTCGTGCAAACCATCGCTGGATGGAACTCTTTGAGATTCCTCAAGAACTGCGAAATTTCTCCAACCAGAAAGCACTTCTTGAATGGGTGAATCCCCTGTTCGTAAATCCGCTGGAGCGCATCGCGGCAAGGCAGAGACTCTTTGACTCCCCGGAGGAAACGAGGCGGGATACCGGTGTATTGACCAACGGGACCATCCTTGAGATTCAATCTACGCCGCATCGAATGGGCAGTAAGTTGGTAGGTCGCGTGTGGACTTACCGGAATATCACAGATGCCTATCATTCGCAGCGAGAGCGGGAAAAGCTGTTGGCCGCCCTCAATGCCACGCTCGAAGCCACCACTGACGGTATCCTGGTTGCGGATCTGAACCAGCAAATCATTTCCTTCAATCAACGATTCCTGGCTTTGTTCGGTATCTCCCAGGAATTCAGCGACAGAAGAGAAGCTGGCGAAATGCGGAGAGTGGTTCTGAATCAGTTGGTCAACCCTGACGAATTCGAATCGAGGATCCTTTGGCTGTATTCTCACCCGGGTGAGTCCAGTCATGACGTGATTCACTTTCTCGATGGCCGTATTTATGAGAGAGACTCGCATCCGCAAAGAATTGGGGAAGATATCATCGGGCGGGTATGGAGTTACC
>CANGVB010000015.1 GCA_947456995.1 Bryobacteraceae bacterium
ATCGCGGGCCAGATAGCCGGGAGTGGTGAAAATCCCAGTGCCAACCATGTTCGACACAACCAGCGCGACAGCGGCACTGAGGCTGATTTGGCGAAGGAGTGTCGGAGTCGTAGCGGTCAAGATACTAGAATAGCGGGATCAAAAAAATAAGGCCGCCTGGACTGTACGCCAAGCAGCCTTTCTGCTTCTGACCTGGGGGATCAGATAAACCTCAGATTCTATGCTTTTGGCAGAGAAAGATCAACTACTGAAGCAATTTCGCCACCGGAATTCCTGCTTCCACCAGTTTCGCCACATACCAGTCCGGCAGTTTCTCTTTGCCAAATAGTGCCCTCAAGCGCGAGTTGAAGACCTGGAAGGTGACAGAGTCCACCGCCAGTTGCCACGCAGTCGGAATGAAGCTCGATGGCCGCTTCTCTTTCAGGGCAAACTCCGCACAGTCGAAATAGAGCTCAATCGCAAGACGGGGATCCTTAACGGAATATCCTTCTGCAAGCTTCGCCCACGAAGTAATCGGTGCGCCATTCACTCTCGCCTGGGAGAGGGCGTCCTCGAGCCGATCCTCCTTGAGCAGAAGCTCAATATGCAATCCCTTGGAGTGCTCTGCCGCATAGGCCATCGCCCGCTCACGCCACTCGGCACTTTGCCGCGAAAGCCCCGCAGTATGCATCAGCGCGTTGAAGTGATCCAGATCCGGCTTCTGCTCAAAAAGGTACCAGCGAAAAGGCAGCGCTTCGTCCGATTGGCTCTGCTTATCGTAGCGATCAGCAAGAAATCGGGCCAGTTTGGGGTTGGCTGCCTTGGCAAATGACTTCTGAACCAGCAGCAAGGCATCCATCGGTCTCTCGCGAAGGTCCAGGTAATTCGCAACCGTAAGCACCTCTTCGGCATGTCTCGCCATGGCAAGCATGATCGCCACCTGCTCGTCTACATCCTCACTTACCAGTAGCCATTCAAAGAGCATCACCCGCCGGTTGAGAAAGGTCTTCGCCTCACGCATCCCCGGTCGCATACTACCCTGGTGGTTTACAACAACCTGGTAGATCGGCTCCAGCAATTCCCGGTACTTCCGCAGCCCCGCAGCACCAAGCAGTTCAACATACGCTTTGGGAGACTCTGGCAGAATACTCATCGCTGCGTTGGATCGCATGGTGAAGAGCCGCTCGGCGAGATCTTCAGGCTTTCCGGGAAAGAGTTTCGCTACCCGTAAGTGAAAGGTGCCAAACTCGCGTTGCAGTTCTTCAAGCCGTGTCGAAGACTTCCCTTGCGACCCGAGCAATCGATCCAGGGCAACCATTGCACTCTCCACCAGCGGCAGCAAATGCTCTGTCGGAGCAAAATCCAAGCAAGCCCTCATCGACTCAAGCAAAAACTGAGCCGACTTGGCAATCTCGGCAGGCTTCAAAGCCCTGCGCCGCCCCGACAACTGATTGAAACCCTCCAGCGCATCTTCGATCGCCTTTGCGGCAACCTCGAACGATTGATGGGTGCCCGCGTAGAAGTCAAGCCGCTGCCGGAAGTCAGGCGAATCCTTCGCGACCCCCAGAAGCCACTCGCTCAATTGCTCGCGCGAATGCTCCAGTAGAAATTGACGTAGTTCCTTCTTCGTCTTTGCCACAGTCTAACTAGCGTAGCGAAGCCAGCGGTAGAGTAACAATGCGGCAACCACGGCAAGCCCCAAGCTGAGGCCCATCCACAAGCCCGCCACTCCATAGCCGCCCCAAAAACAGAGCCAGGCGCCAGCAGGCAAGCCCAGCACCCAGTAACCAAAAAGCCCGGCTAGAAATGGGGCATGAGTATCCCCGCGACCTCGCAGCGCCCCCGTAGCTACCACCTGGATTCCATCGAAGAGCTGAAAGGCCGCCGCCCAGAAGAGCAACGGCACGGCATAAGAAATTACACGTTCATCTACGGTGTATACCCTCAAAATCGCTTGCGGAAAGAGGAACATTGCGGCCGCGGACACCGCCATACATCCAGCCCCGGCCAGGATTGCCGTGTTACCCGCTAGCTGAGCAGCGGCTCGGTTCCCTGCCCCGAGGGCATTGCCCACTCGCACCGCAGCTGCACTCGAGATTCCAAGCGGCACCATATAGGCAAGCGCAGCATGGTTGAGTGTCACCTCATGCGCCGCCAGCGCAACGGCCGGGAATCGCCCGGCCAGAGCCGTCGCCGCACCGAAAACGGCAATCTCCAGAAAGATGTGGCCCGCTGCCGGCAGCCCCAATCGAAAGAGCAGCCCGATGCGAGCCCAGTCTGGTGAATCCCAACGAAAGAGGCTCGCATCCTTGCGCACAAGTACAACCACGAGAAAGAGCCCCAAATAAATACGTGCCCCAACGGTTGCCCAGGCAGAGCCAGTCACCCCAAGCTGCGGCGCGCCCCAGTTGCCATAAATCAGCAACCAGTTCAAAAACAGATTCACCAGATTTGCACTCAACAACGCGAGAGTAACGGGCCGCACCATGTGCAAGCTTTGCAAGTAGCGTCTCTGCACTGTATAGAGCGCAATCGGAAAAACACTCAACGCCAACACGTACGTGAAGGGCTTGGCCAACTCGTAAACAGCAGGGTCGAGCCCCCAGAAGCCCATCAACGGCACCATCAACCACATGGCTCCCAGCAGCACCGGCGCACAGAAAAGCGACAGCCAAAATCCCTGCCGCAGGGAGTGCCCCGCATCTTCAAGATCACCCGCCCCAAAGGCCTGCGAGATCAGCGTATCGAGGCCCAGCAACAGGCCAATCGAGATCAAGCCCACCGTATTGAAGATGATGCTGCCGATAGCAACAGCGCCAATCGCCTCCGCTCCGAGGCGGCCCACCATGATCGTATCGACTACGCCCATCAGCATCCAGCCCAATTCCGCAAGAATCACCGGTATGGCCAAGTGCAGCAATGGACGCAGTTCTGATCTCATACTTGTCATAATCGCAATATGCGTCTTTTGTTGGCGGCACTTTTTACCCACTGCGTTTGGGCCGGCGTTGTTGTTGAGGAATACAAGATTCTGGGCGAGGCGAAACTGCGCCCTCGCGAGACAGTCGTCCTCCAGATTCGAGCCTATGGCCGCGTCGAGCAGGAAGGCAAAGACGCCCGCCAGGGCCGCGTTGAGGCCGGCAACTGGAACCTGCGAACGCTCGAAGAAAACGGTGGCTGGTTCTCCAAACGCTTTCGCTTTCAGGGCACAGACAATGAAACGATTCTCAAAGAAGAGAAATCCGGATGGGCAGCCGTCCTCGGCCAGGCCGCAGGTCAGTTCATAAACAAAGACAGTGTCCTCTACACAGCTCCGGCCAACCCCGGCGCCTACACCGTCGAAGTCTCTTCCACAGAAGCTGGCCGCATCGTCTCCGGGCAGATCAAACTGGAAGTCTCAAACGAAGCTCCCTCCCGTTGGAAGGCCCCGCTCAAGACCTTCACCGCTGAGCCCGACACAGACCCCTACCGCAAAATCGCCGAGCGCTACGCTCCATACATAGCCCAGGAAACCTGGTTCGACCCTCGTGCCGACTACCTCCACCGCTTCGACTTCGACGGGGATTGGGACGGCGACAACAACTGGGACAATCTCGAAAAAGGTTCTCCGCAAGGCTTTGTTTACTATGCTGCGATGGAGACCCAAACCCACTGGTTCCTGCACTACAACTTCTTCCATCCAAGAGACTATTCCGACAACTGCATTGTGGGCACCTGCCATGAAAACGACAACGAAGGCGTGATCGTCACAGTGCGAAAGGACGGCAGTGAATTTGGCCGGCTCGAAATCATGGAGACACTCGCTCACAACAATGTCTACACCTACACCAACCGGCGCGAATTGCGACCCAGACTCCACAACGTGGACGGTCCACTTCACGTTGTAGACGAGACACACCCGGTTGTCTTCCTCGAAGGCGGTGGCCACGGTGCACTTGGAGGTGGAGACCGTAAGAGCTTCTTTGATGGCAAACGCCTCGTCTGGAAGCAAAACACCGGCATCACCTACAAGTTCAAAGGAAGCGCAGAAATCCCCAATGGGGGTATGGACAAAGAGATCGGCTACGAACTGCTTCCCATCTACGATCATTGGTGGAAGAAGCATCAGCAAGGCCCGGCCTGGAAGGCCAAAACCTTCGCCGACTACTTCGATTACCAGCCCTTCGGCAATCGGCCCAAACCCGAAAACCCCAAGATCTCCAGCGCCTTCCTGGGTGTCAAGCATAGCGCCAATAAAGCCAGGCCCTTCTGGGGTTGGTTTGATGCAAAGGGCAGGGCGAAGCGAGTTCTCGCGCCCGGCCAGTGGGCCCTCGACCCGGCCTACAGTGTTTTCCAAAGTCTCACCTTCCCAAAGAACGAAGTCTGGTCGATGGATTACACCTTCAACCCCTACCTGGGGTTCCAGTAAGTGGAAGTCTGGCAGTACGCCGCTGGGATGTCCTGCGCCTTTATGGTTGGCATGGCAAAAACAGGCATGCCGGGCCTCGGCATTTTGTCGATCCCGATCATGGTGCTGACAATTGGAGATGCCCGCCTGGCAGCCGGCTTCATGTTGCCCATCTTGTGCTTTGCCGATCTCTTTGCTGTTTACTATTGGCGTAAGCATTCCGCCGCCGGCAAACTCTTCTCTCTCCTGCCCTGGGTTGTAGCTGGGATGATCGCGGGGGCTTTCACACTCTCTCTGCCGGAACGCTATTTACGACCAATGGTGGGCATCATCATTCTGCTGATGCTTTGCCTCTATCTCTGGCGACGCTACACCTCAGACCAGATCCCCACAGCACACCCGGTTCCCTACGGCATTGCTGCCGGCTTTTCAACGACTGTGGCAAATGCAGCGGGCCCGGTGATGAGTCTCTACCTGCTATCCAAACGTCTGCCTAAAGAAGAATTCGTCGCCACCGGCGCCTGGTTCTTCTGTTTCATCAATCTGGGCAAGTTACCGATCTACGCCTGGCAAGGCTTGATCAGCATGGCTTCGCTCCAATTTGGAGCAGTCACAGCACCGGCAGTTTTTGTTGGAGCCATGGCCGGGCGATGGCTCATCCACCGTATCCCGACCAAGGTCTTTGAATCGTCAGTAATTGTGCTGACAGCCCTATCTACGATCCTGTTGCTTCGTTAAGCTCTCTAGTTCACCAATCGAAGCGCGCATAGCGTCGGCCTGGGCCGCAAGCTGTTGAGCGGAGGAAGACCCCTCCTCTGCCGCAGCGGCAGCGTTTTGGGTTTGACGATCGAGTGAGCTCAACGATTTGGCAACTGAATCCATCCCCTTCACCTGCTCACCACCGGCAAAACCAATTTGATCTAACAACTTCATGATTTCGCTAGCCCTCTCATGAAGCTGCTTTACGGAAACCACAACAGTATCGACCCGAACTTTACCTTCATTCGATTTGGTCATCGATTCTTCGATCAATCCTGCCGTGTCGCGAGCCGCCTGGGCGCAGCGCTGAGAAAGGGACCTTACCTCGTCAGCAACCACCGCAAAACCCTGCCCGGCTTCTCCGGCCCGAGCCGCTTCAATTGCTGCATTCAGAGCAAGGATATTCGTCTGAAAAGCAATCTCATCGATCACCTTGATAATCTTCGCGATCTTCTCACTATGGCCGTTGATCTCAGACATGGATTCAACCATCAAGTTGAGCTTCAAAAATGTCTCATCATAGCTTCGTTGATTCTCTTGTACGATCGTTCCGGCGGACTTCGTTCGGTCAGCAGCCTGTCGAGTCATCGAATTCACTTCTTCACTTGCTGCCGATACTTCTTCAATCGAAGCAGCTTGGCTGCTGGCCCCCTGGGCCAACATCAGACTGTGCGAAGAAACCTGTGAAGCTGCGCTGGTTAGCTCATCGGCTGTAGCACTGAGCTTCGAAAGTGCCCCACTCAAGGTAATATTCAATCCACGAATCAACCAGAACGCTATTCCCGCCCCCAAACAGATAGAGATCACCAGCAACAACAAGTTCCACATGTTGGTCTCGGCCATGGCTTCCTTTGCTTTGGCCGAAGCGTTCTTGCCATATTTGTCATTCCATTCCTGCATGAGTAGCAACTGCGAAACTGCCTTTTGAAAAGGTGGATCCATCGAAGCCACGTAGAGATTCTCCGCCTCTTCTGGCTTTGCGTCTTTACTGAGTTGTTGAACGCCTTTCCAGCCACCCAGATAAGAAGACAGATTTTCCTTAAGCTGAGAGAAGTTCGCCCGGTCTTCCGCCTGGGTGATTGCCACTGCATAAGCTTCCATTTCAGCGTTTAGTTCTGCCTGCAACTCAAGAATCTTCGCCTCAATCTGGGCTTGCTTGGCGGGCTGATTCAATGCCAGATGCTTCCAGAACTCTCCACGAACTTGATAGAGCTTGGCCGAAATCATACCCATATGCTGCAAACCAGGCAAAGCATCATCGGTGAGGGTATTGATTTGCGCGCTGATTTTTCGTCCTCCCACAAGGGAGAACCCACCAACTAGCATCGTCAACAGCACCAGGACAGAGGTTAGAAATGTAATTCTTTGAGAAACCGTAAAGACATTCTTCATATCACTACGGAAACATATCGGTCTAGGCAAACAAATCTGAGACTATTTTGCCTTTCACCAGTTCACGCGGTTGATTCAGGTGGTTACGAATCTCCATCTCGGGATCAATTCCGAGAGCGTAATATATTGTGGCCAATAAGTCGTTTGGATGCACTGGCTTCTCTTTGGGGCTGGATGCCGTAGCATCAGATTCACCATATTGCATACCACGAGCAATTCCGGCACCAGCTATTACAGAACTGTAACAATAGGGCCAGTGATCGCGCCCATCAGGGCTATTTACATTACCTGAAGTGGATAGCCCCATGCGTGGGCTGCGTCCAAACTCACCCACCGCAACCACCAGCGTCTCCTTCAAGAGTCCACGCTCATCCATATCTTGTAACAGGGCAGAAAGCGCACGATCCAGCTTGGGGCAATGCAGATTCTTCAGCGGGCCGAAGTTAGCGGCATGGGTATCCCAGGCTGTTTTCTCCGGGTCTCCGTTTGCGACCGAAGGCCAGTTCACCTGCACAAAACGTGTACCCGCTTCAATCAGGCGGCGAGCCATCAACACGCTTTGCCCAAAGGTGTGTTGCCCGTAGCGCTCCCGCATTGCGGCGGTTTCTTTTGATAGGTCCATGGCATCACGAGCCTTACCGCTCAGCACCAGGTCATAAGCCTTGCCATAATACTCATCGACAGCACTCGCATTGAGCGCTTTCTCAAGTTCTGGCATTGAGCCATTGATCCCCTTCAACAGATCAAAGCGATCTTTGAGACGATTGGCGGGAATCTCTTTACGCAGAGAAAGGTCTTCGAGTGTTACTTTCTCTGCCGGATCCTGATAGAGCCGGTAAGGATCGTAGGCCTTGCCAAGAAACCCGGCGGCACCACCCTTGCCGATGATCCCAGACTCCTGCAGAGGCCTCGGCAATTCGATAAACGGCAACATGGCGTCTGTCAATGGCTTGAGCTTACTCACGTGGCTTCCCGCGGTGGGGAAGTCTGCGGCGTTTGGCGGCTCAAGCTGACCCGAAGGCGAAACCTTGTCGGGCGGATATCCGGTCAACATCTGATAGATGGCAGCGGTGTGATTGAAGAGCCCATTCGGCGTGTAACTCATCGACCGGATCAGCGTCACCTTATCCATCGTGTTCGCCATCATCGGCATATGTTCGCCGATGAATGTGCCCGGGATCTTTGTCTTGATCGGCTTGAACTCGCCGCGAATATTGGAAGGAGCATCGGGCTTCGGGTCCCAGATATCGATATGGCTGGGCCCTCCTTGCAGGAAGATCATGATCACGTTCTTGGCATTGCCAAAGCCGCGAGCGCCAGCGTATTTCTTGGCAACCTCATTGGCGAGCGCCGCCTTCTGGCTCATAAAGAATCCAGGCAAATGCAGGCCAGCCAGGCCAAGCGAGCCAATGCGCATTAGCTCCCGGCGAGTGGGACCTTCGCAGGTTCGAGCGGAATATCCAGGAATGTTCAGCATGATCGTTTTCTCCTAGTAACTGTAAAGGAAGCCTTTGCTATTGAGTAAGGCCCAGAGTAAATCCTGAGCCCGGGTGGCGCGGGCTCCGCCGGCCAGGTACTTGATGCCATTGTCAGCTTCCTGTTTGGTGGGGAAGCGGGAAAGAGTAGCCAAATACAAATCTTCAATGATGGCCTGATCGGCTTTGCCGGCCAGAACCAGCTTGGCGACACGGCCCTTCGGGTCAGCCACGGCGTCAGAAATGGTTGTGCCATTTACGAGATTCAGCGCCTGAGGGAGGCTGAAGTCGGTACGGCGTTCGCACTCACAGGCAGACTCGCGATTGGGACGGCCAAAGAGATCGAGGAAACCGTCTTTGCCCACATGCGGGTCTGGCAACTGGCTGGCGCTGGTATCCTCTGGCACCTCGGGGAAATTCGGCTTTGCGCCGGCAGCCATCGTTACTGCATCGGCCAGTTGTTCTGAGCTCAATCTACGCGGGATGGCGTGTGAGAAGTTCTCGGCATCTCCGGTATTCCACTCGTTGGTCAGGAAGCTGGCCTGGTAAGCCCGGGAGTTCACAATCGTTCGCATCAGGTGCTGCAAGTCGAAATTGTGATCGATCAGATCTTTGGTGAGAGCCTCCAGCAACTGCGGATTCACAGGCGGATTGGAAGCCCGAATGTCGTCTACCGGATCGATAATGCCCTTACCAAAGAAGTAGCTCCAGACACGGTTGGCAATGGCCTTGGCAAAGAAGGGATTTTGCTTCGAAACAAGCCAGTCGGCCAGAGCATCGCGACGCCGCTGATCTGTCGGAATCTTCACCGGCGTCGCCGAGGCAATCAGGAATTCCGGTGCCATCACACGGCTATCCTTGGGGTGCTTCATTTCGTAATCGGCGCGTTGGTCATAGATGATCTCTTCACCCACTTCATAGCCGGGCCGCAGGCCAACAGCCGAGAAGAAGGCCGACATCTGGTAATACTGATTCTGCGTCCACTTCTCGAAGGGATGATCGTGGCACTGAGCACACACCATGCGCACGCCAAGAAAGACCTGCGTCGTCTTCTCCATCGTGGGCTTGGGCTCGCGCGTCGTGCGGAAGTAATTCGCTGCCGGGTCGTCGTAAGAAGATCCGCGGCTGGTCAACAACTCGCGCACCATCTTGTCGTAGGGCTTGTTGGCGGCGATGGAGGAATGGATCCATTCCCGGAATCCATAGGTGCCTTTTTCGCCTAGAAACTTGCGGCTCGATTGCAGCAGGTCACCCCACTTCACCGTCCACTGGTCGGCATAGGCGGGGCTGGCAATCAGCTTGTCGATCTTGCGGCTGCGCTTGAGGCGCTGCGGCGCAGGGTCTGCCAGAAAGGCTCGCACTTCATCTGGCGTGGGCAAGGCACCGGAAAGATCCAGAGTCACGCGGCGCAAGAACGATGCGTCATCAGTGACAGGCGAGGGCTGCAACTTCAGCTTCTGCAACTTCGCATCAATGTGTTGATCGATGTAGCTGTGCTGGGGGAGCGGCTTCCAAACAAAGCCCGTCTTCGGGTTGAGAATCGTAACTGGAATCGTCGAGAACTTGCCCTGATAACGCACCAGCAAAGTGGCTTCGCCAATGCGCAATCCGTCCACCTTCGCGCTGGCATCCACTTTGGCCAGGTCCGGGACATTCGATTCGATGGTGGCTTCTTTGGTGACATCACGAGTTTGGCCATCGGCAAAGCGAGCCATCACCTTCACCTGCGCAGACTCGCCAGGCTTCGGCATTGCCAGTTCTTTCGGTTCCACCTCAATCGCGGCAACGGTATCTTTGGCCGGGTCTCCATAAGGCACGCCTTGAGCGATCCAGCGTTCGATGGTCTTGTAGTATTCGGAGGTCTGCTCGAATCGAAGCCCGCCGCCATGAGCAACTTGCATCACCGGCTTGGCCAGCATCAAACTACGCTTCGGCTCGCTGCGATTGAAGCGGCGGCCACTCAAATCGTAGAGCAATGCCTCATAGTCATACTGCGGATCGTAACCACGCAACGAAAGCTTGAAGCCGTTCTTACCCTTGGCCGCGCCATGGCATGGGCCAGAGGTACAGCCGGCCTTATTCAGAATCGGCGCCACATCGCGCAAGAAGGTGACGTTCTGGGCGCTGGCAACAACTGCGAGGCTAGCGAGGATTAGTAGTGGACGCATTGGTCTTGGTCTCTTCTGTTTGGAGTTCTGGTAAATCGAGGCGCAGCAGCGGCGAGAAGACGTCAATCGCACCCATCAGCCGCCCTGAGATCCCGATGTTGTAAGGGCCAGGAATCGAGTTCTTGGAAGTTGTCACAAGAAAAGTTCCCGTTCGTTTGTCGGTCTTGTCCTGTTCTACTTCGATAATCCGGGTGCCCTGCAGATTGGGAAGATCGACGTTCACACTGTCAGGCACTGCTTGCATTGAATTAGTGGTCAGCCAGCGCCACCGGAATCGATACTCAAAGCCCGATTCTTTCTGTTCGGTTTTGAGCAGGGTCAGTTCGAGGTTTGCTGGCGTCGGAGCCGTAGTAGCGGCAGGCAACAAATAGCCCAACGGCCTGCCGTTCAGGGGACGCTGCCGATCCACGACACCCTGAGTATTGGCACCATTCACTGCGATCAAATAAGCGAAGCCGGTGGCTTGACGCTCGATCCCTTCGCCCTTCACCAGAAATCCGATGTCGGTCAAGGGCAGGCTTAGGTCTTTGTCTGCCGTAAAGGAAAGTGTTGCTCGGCGATTCAACGTACGCACGAGCGGATCAGGAATCTCTGCCGCAAGATCCCCACCGGACACTTGAATTCCCTTCGGCAAATGAAGCGGCGTTACCTTCAGAGCACCCATAAAGCCACGTCGCTCCACATCCACCGCAGCAATGGCGGTTCCGCCAGCAGGGATATTCACAAACGGGGTAATGATCGTCGCACGAATATCATGCGCCGCTTTGCGCATCGTCAAGCGGTAGGCGTAATTGGGCCCGCCGCGCTGCGCCAGGTCCTCCACAGTAACCTTCAACTTGGTGGCACCTTGAGGAGCTTGAAACATCAGGAATGGGTCGCCCAGTGTGCGGCTCGATACCTGCACAGCCGCCACATCAACAGGCAGCGGCCCGTCACCAGCAGAAGCGAGGCGCTTACCCGATTCATCGTAAACCGTGATCAGCCCGGTAAGCTTCGAGGTACCAAGCTCACGAGCCTGAACTTCGAAGAAGAACTCTTCCCCGCCCTTAACAGCGATCTCGTAGCTATCCACTTCAGCAGGCTTGTCCAGCCGACCGTTGATTGTGAGTGGGAGCTGGATCGGCCCGGAGAGCGGCTCTCGAGCTTCTGGATAATCTCCCACGGCAAAGGGCAGCGGCAGAGCGGGAGAATCTGGAAGATTCACATTCACTTGACTCAGCCTGGTCTTCAAATCCACCTTCACCATCGTCTTGTTGATCGAAACATCAACGGGCTCTCCACGGCGGCCACCCAGCGGAAAGATTTCGCTTGCATAGGCGTAGCTGCCCGTCTTGAAGCGATAAAAATCCTGCATCTGGTTAGAGAAACGCGCGTCGAAAATCTCGACGTAAACAAAGCTCTCTTTGGTGAAGTTGAGTTCGAGTCTTGGGTCGAGGCTCAAGCTTGGGTCGTCTTCAGATCTACCAATCCGCTTGCCCGTTGCATCATAGACCTGAATCACCGGATCCACTGCAGAACCCACCCTGCGTGCTTCAACCTCAAACACACGGCGCTCCCCGGCCTTCACCGGCACGCGATAGACATCCCGCTCAGGCCCCTTTAGTTTTCCGTTTACTGTGATGGCCGTCGCAGGCAGCGTCTGCGCCTTTTCGATGGAATCATTCTGATGTGGCAGCGAACCGGCCCGCGATTCTTCTTCCACAACCTCGGGAAAGACACCAATCGAAAGCAGCAGAATATTCGAGAGGCCATTGGCAGCCTTCACGCGAACCGTATAGGTACCCACAGCCCAGTCGCCAGTTGGCTCCACCAGATAGTTGATGTATCCAGCCCTGTCTGACCCAAGCGGCGTAAAGGTCGCAGGCAAGTTGGAGACCACCGTTGGCCCCTCACTCAGATCCTTGCCCACCAGCGTCAACTCAAAAGGCCGCCCCTTCTGGGCCCCTCTGGGCTGTAACTCGGTAATCGTGGGGGCGGCACCACTGAGTGTGAGTGCTGCTGCAAGAACAAAGAAAATTCTCATTGGGCACCAGCCGAAAGCGAAAGTGGCACAGGGATGAATTCGCGAATCAAGCTGCCATCCTTCGTGGAGTAAAGTCTGACCTTGCCATCAAAACCACCAGTAGCAAGAGTCTTGCTATCGGGCGAAAAAGCAACGGTATAAATACCAGCACTATGGCCGCTACAACTCGCGGCAAGTTTGCCGGTTTCTGCATCATAGAGCGTCACGGTTGGAGACCCGCCGCCAACGGCGATGAGCCTGGCATCGGCAGACCAATCGAGCGCCGTAATCGGCCCGTCCTGCCGTTCGATGCGACGCACGAGTGTGGAGTCATCAGCGATCTTCATGCTGCGAGCACGGTCCATCAGGTAGACGTAGGGGTAACGGTCTTCACCGCCAATCACAATGATGTCTTTGCCCGGATGCCGCGCCACCGCGTAGAGTTCTGTCTTCAGTTGATTCGCATTCTCTAGAAAGGCACCAGATGCCGCATCGTTGATCTTGGCCGCACGGTCGCGAGAGATAGAGATAAATCGTTTCGAATCCACTCCGAAGATCGTCGAGAGTACCCAGTCTTCGTGGTTCCCAATCTTGTATAGTTCCTTGCCACTCGACGTCTCAAAAACGTGGACAGTATTGTCGGCAGCACCCACTGCAATCCGCGAAGAATCAGGAGCCAGCGAAGCACCAAAAACAGTATCAGAAGTCAGCATCGCACTTCGTAACATCTTGCCCGTGGCTGGATCCCAAACCTGCACTTCGCCGAAGCGCGCCGGAGTTCCCCCACCGGCGATCAGCAACTTACCGTCCTTCGAATAAGCAAGTGAAAGAATCCGCTCAGCCTTGCCCTGCAAGCGCATCGGAGGAGTCTTCTGATTGAGGTTATGAATCAGAATTTCGCGATTCCCCGAAACAGCAAGATGCTGCCCGTCAGGCGAAAAGCGCAAGCTATTGATTACCGGAGGCTGCAGATAGACAGTCGGCTTATTCGAATCTGTCACCGCAACCGTGTCATCCACTGCGCCAGCCCGTATCCACTCCCGAAATACATTGATTTCTGATTCAGAAAGTGGCGGACGCGCCAGTGGCATCCGCGGCTGCTTGGCAGCCACAAGGTATTGAACGAGGATGCTGTCTTCAGGCTGCCCTGCAATCCAGGCAGCACCTAACCTGCCGCCCTTGGTGGCATCCACATGAGTGGTAAGGTCAAGCCCGGCTGCTTTGGAAGCTGGCTGGTGACAACCAGTGCAATGCTTCTGCAGCAACGGTTGTATATCTTTCTGATACGAAGGTGCCGCTGCGAGAAAAAGTAAACTAGCGAAGAACATGAATGGGATGTGGAGATTATTTCATGTTTAGCTACTCGACGATAGCCTGCATGACAGCGTTCTCAAAATCACGATCCAGTTGACGATCGGAATTGGCAGTCTGAATCATCATGATCCCGACAATTTTCTCCTTGGGGTCAATCCAGAAATGCGTCCCGAAGGCTCCGTCCCAGCCATAGCTTCCTTTCGACACACGCTGCCCGGCAGCGATCGCGTCGCTGATCACCTGCACACTCAAGCCAAATCCTCTGCCCGGCGCACGGCCCGGCAATGTATCAGGGACGAACACGCTAGACATCAGCTCTACCGTCCGGGGGCTCAGCAGCCGCTTTCCATTCCACTGCCCACCATCGAGCAACATTTGCGCAAACACCGCATAATCCTGAATCGTCGAGTAAAGCCCACCGCCACCAGAGAAGTATTCACGCCCATAGAGGTTCAACATCGGGTGCTTGGCTTCGAGGCGCGTCATTCGATCTTTGGCTCGCTGATAGCTGGTAACCATCCGCGATTGCATCTCAGCCGTAGGCTGAAACGTGGTCTCATTCATCCCCAGCGGAATGAAAAGCCTCTCCTTCAGAAACTTGTCGAAGCTCATGCCAGACGCAACTTCCACAACGCGTCCAAGAGTATCGAAGGCAGCCAAAGCGCTATAGCCCCAGCGAGACCCTGGCTGAAAATCAAGTGTGGTCGAACCCAACAGCGGCACAACTTCAGGCAGCGTATCGGTGGTCTTCTTGGCAAGCTTCGTCATCTCGGCACCACTCACAGGCCCGCTCCCCAACCCGGAAACATGCGTCAGTAGATCCTGTATCGTGATTGCACGCGAAGCAGGCACCGTGTAGTGAGAAGCTGGCGCACCCGCCGCCCGCTCCTGCATAACGGCAACCTTCATCGATTGAAACTCCGGTATGAATTTCGATACCGGATCATTCAGCCTCACCTTGCCTTCTTCCATCAACATCAGAATCGCGACGCCAGCCACAGGCTTGGTCATCGACCAGATCCGGAAGACAGCATTTTTCTCCATCGCACGCTTGCCTTCCAAATCCATCGCTCCGTGGGCCTCAAGATGCACCAGGCGCCCCTTGCGAGCCACCAGCGTAACCGCCCCCGAGATATCGTGAGCATCCATATGCTGCTGCATCGTCTCGCGAATCCTGCCCAGCCGCTCGGTGGAAACGCCAACAGTCTCCGGCTTTGCTACCGGAATCGTCGCTCCAAACAAAGTACTGAGCGAGAGGACAAAAATCAGAAGCTGCTTCTTCATATCCACTGAATTATATAGGGCAAAACAAAAGGCGGCCCCGAAGGGCCGCCCTCTTGGTAAAACAAAACTCGCTCAAACGGCTATGCCAGGGCTTCGCGGCACCCAGCGCATTGTTCACTGCATTGATGTTCTTGATACCTTCGGTATCGAGCCACTGCTGCAACGCAGCAACGCCCTGCTTCGCGTACACAGGAATGCCTTCCTTCCAGGTGGCACGGCCGCAAAGAACACCGCTA
>CANGVB010000016.1 GCA_947456995.1 Bryobacteraceae bacterium
AAGATCCTGAACAAAACTGATCCAGTGAAAGGGAGACAGTTTCAGGATAGCGGTGGAGATCAGCACTGGAACCCTGTTTCCGCATTTGTGAATCAACTCCTTTTCATAAGGAGTACATCCTCCAGCCTGAAGAGCTTCCTCATGAGCTATCTCATCGAGGGGTTCAAATTCAGCCGGGGTTCGATCGAGCCAGGAGAAAGTGCCATCCTGCAAGTCCTGACGGCTATAGCCGAGCATTTCCAACAGCGTGTCGTTGTATTCAAGAGGGTGATCGAGTTGACCAGAAACAACACCGGCAATGGAAGATTGTTCTGGCGACGGGCGGATACGCGAGCGCCTAAGCCGTAGTTGCTCATCGCGTTCATGGCGCTCTGAAAAATCCCTTACGATTCGGGCAAAGCCTTGCAAAAGGCCGGCATCATCGCGCAGAGCGACGAGTATGATGTTTGCCCAAAATCGTGAGCCGTTGGAACAGATTTGCCAGCACTCAGAAGCGGTATGGCCTGAGGCAATGGCCTGATCCAGTTGCTGCTGGATTTTGCCGGCACGAGTTTGTGAGGATTCGTAGAGGAAAGAGAGATGTTGATTCTGGGCGAAACTTGGGGCGTAGCCATAGATTCGAGCTGCTCCTTCGTACCAGGCAACGATGGTGCCCTGAAGATCGACGAGGCACAAAGCGTAATCCTGAATCCATGAAGGAATGCCGCTCTCCCCGAAGGCGATGACATGACGGGCAGGCAGAACGTTGGCGCGTGCAGTGTATTCAAGACTGCGATTTTTCCCAGATGGGTCTGGAAGTGTGATGACCCCTGCGATGGTGCCGTTTTCTAAAACTTCCTGCAAGATTTCAGGAAGACCGGCACTTTTCTGATCTTCGAGGTTTTCTCCCGCAAGACTTAGAACGCTTTTCGAGCCGAGGCCGAATGGCTGATAGAAACCGCTCTGATCGGCAAGCAGGACGGGAGCAGCTGGGTGGAACACAATGGCACGAATCAGTTGTTCAAGCTGTTTGGGGCCTTGTTCTACAAGCCACTGTGTATCGAGTTTCATTCCTGCGGCGCTGCTCAAGGAATCCGCCCTTCTGCTAACGAATCGCCAATACCAATCGGACGCTGCCGTTAGCTGTAGCCAGCCCAACCATAGCACTCTTTGATGCGATAAGGAAGTTTTAACGACCACATTGCGTCAAAAGACTTTCACAGATTGGCATTGCAATTGCCTTGTGAACTTAAACAGGAGAAATACAATGCCTTTACTCAATGTGGTACTTATGCTGATTATCTTCGGAGTCGGCTTATACCTGATCAACCGGTACATACCAATGGCCTCAAGCATCAAATCTATTCTTAACATCTTCGTCGTTGTTGTAGTGTGTATCTGGTTACTGCAGGTTACGGGGCTGTGGGGCGGTGTGAGCACATTCCGGCTGACTCGATGAGAGGGTGACCATATTCAGTCACCCGGCCCCAAATGGTCACATTCCAGTCGACCCGGGAGGGGCTCATTGATGCCCAAGATACGGCACAAGAAGGCGGATTCATGATTTAGGCAATCGGCGCTTTAAATGCCTACTCCATGGTGCGGGACAGAACCGCGTGAAAAGAAATGATTGATATGAAACTATCTCTAGTAGTAAAGCCAATATATTGTTTGGCCTTGATGTGCGCCTTAATTCCAATGGACGCCCAGGCAGACACCTGGAACCGGAAGACAGTGGTGACCTTTAGTGGCCCTGTGGAAATTCCGGGAGTTCATGCCGCTGGCTGGGGAGTTTTGCCAGCGGGAACCTATGTATTCAAGATATTGGATTCGATGTCAGATCGTCACATTGTGCAGATTTTCAATAAAGACGAAACACAGATCTATGCAACGATCCTGGCGATTCCCAACTACCGTTTGAAGGCAACCGATAAAACGGTGATGACTTTTGCTGAGCGAGCAGCAGGCGAACCCGAAGCACTGCGTGCGTGGTTTTATCCCGGTCGCAATTGGGGTGAAGAATTCGTTTATCCGAAGTCACGAGCAATTGCTTTGGCGAAGTCAACGAATACGCCCGTGCTTTATACGCCGGTAGAACTGCCAGTTGAGGTGTCCACTCCATCACCCACAGCTTACGAACCGGTGGTAGCTGAGCTGAAGCGTGCGCCGATCATGGCGATACAGCCTTCTGGCCAGGATGTAGTGATTGCCGAGGTTGTAACGACGCCGCCGGCAGCAGAGCTAGTTCCTGAGCCGCAGGTTTCGGCGGTTGAGCCGGTGGCAGCCACACTGCCTGCAACAGCCAGCGATTTGCCGCTGATTGCCCTTCTTGGAATTATGGCGCTGGTTAGCGGGTTGACCATCCGCAGCATCATTAAGACCTTCTAGCAGAAAGCAAATCAACTTTATGCGACTGAAACCGATTCCGTTTCTGGCGCCCAACTTAAAAAAGCGGCGAAATGGACAGGGTCCCGTGCAGACCAAAGCACGAGGCCCTGCCGTCCTGAACACGCCCTTGCTAAACAAAGGCACCGCGTTTACAGAACTGGAGAGGAGCACGCTTGGGTTGACCGGGCTGCTTCCGCCAGAATCCAGCACACTCGATATGCAGGTGAGGCGTGCTTATATTCAATACGACCGGCTTTCGGATGTATTGAGTAAGAATGTGTATCTGACGGCGTTGCATGACCGCAACGAGATCCTGTTTTACCGGCTATTCTCAGAGCACCTCCGAGAGATGATTCCGGTGGTGAACGATCTGACGGTTGGACAGGCGATTGAGCATTACCCTCATGAATTCCGGCGGCCCCGCGGGCTCTACCTATCGATTCGGCACATCTCGAGCATTCAAACTGCGTTTGACAATATTGGGGCCGGAAGCGATGAGATCGATCTAATTCTTGCGACCGACGCCGAGGGAATCCTGGGTATTGGCGATGCAGGAGTGGGCGGGATTGAAGTTGCCATCGGGAAGCTGGCGATCTATACGGCCGCTGGGGGCATTGACCCCGCGAGGGTTATCCCGGTGATGCTGGATACGGGAACAAATAAAGAGTCGCTGCTAGAGGATCCGCTCTACGTCGGAAACCGCTTTCCGCGAATTCGAGGGGAGCGCTACGACGAGTTTATTAAGGCCTATGTTGAAACAGCCACCAGGATGTTTCCCAATGCGATTTTGATTTGGGAAGACTTTACGACGACCAACGGAAAGCGGATTCTCGATAAGTATCGCGAGAAAATTCGAACTTTCAACGACGATATACAAGGGACCGGGGCCATTACTCTGGCGGCGGCGATATCGGCAGTACGGGTAGCGGGGATATCTCTTGGTAAACAACGGATTGTGATTTATGGAGCAGGAGATGGAGCCATTGGGGTGGCCCGGCAGCTTTACGCAGAGATGAGGAAAGAGGGGAGCACCAGCGGGGATGCGCTGGACAGATTCTGGTGTCTCGATCAAAAAGGACTCCTTACCGGAGAAAGACCGGACGCTTCATCAGAGATTCCCTCTTCGTTTTTTCGACCTAGTACGGAATCCAAAAACTGGAGGCGGGGCGTGGACGAGGAGGGGAACAGTCTCGGCATCGGCCTGGCAGAGGTAATACATCAGGTTAGACCCACCATGTTGATTGGTGCATCGGGAGATCAGGATGCGTTTGGCGAAGAGATGATTCGGGAGATGGCGCAACATGCGGCCCGGCCCGTTGTGTTTGTCTTGTCGACGCCGTTATCCCGTTGTGAAGCTACCCCAACAGACCTTATCGCGTGGACTGAAGGAAGAGGGCTGATTGCAACACGGACTTTCTCACCTCCTGTCACCTACAAGGGGTTGACCCATGTAATTGCACATATTACGAACACGCTGCTGTACCCGGGGCTGGTGCTGGGGACAACCGTCGCCAAGGCAAGTCGAATCAGCGACGGCATGATTGCGTCTGCAGCGAGTGCAGTATCGAGCCTTGTTTCGGTAAGGCAGCCGGGGGCATCGTTGTTGCCACAGATGGACGACCTGCGAACGGTTTCATTAACAGTTGCGGTGGCAGTGGCTGAGGCGGCTGAAAAAGAGGGGATCTCCTGCACACCGATGGACGACATTGTACAAATGGTGCAGGATGCGATGTGGCAGCCGGAGTACCGGCCAATCGAGGCCATATGAAATACCTCGTGTTGCTGATTTTGCTGATGGTGGTGGTGAAGGAATCGATTGCATTCGGAAGCCAGGACGGGTTTCAGATATCTGTAAATGTCGACCTTGTGGTGCTGAACGCAACGGTACGTGACCGAAGCGGTCGACTGGTTGCGGATCTGACGCAGGGCGATTTTTCCGTCGTAGAGGACGGGGTGGCGCAAACGCTGCGGGTGTTCCGCCGCGAGGACATTCCTGTAACCGTAGGCATGGTGATTGATCACAGCGGCAGCATGAGAAGAAAGATCGACAATGTGATCGGAGCAGCACTCGAGTTTCTTGAATTCAGTAACGTAGAGGATCAGCTTTTTGTTGTTAATTTCAACGAAACGGTGAGCTTTGGATTGCCGCTGGCGATGGAGTTCACGAGTTCACCTGGCGCAGTGAAGTCGGCCATCCTGGAAGCCCCCACTACCGGAAAGACGGCGCTGTACGACGCGGTTTCGATGGCATTGAAACGCCTGGACTTTGGCAAGAGAGATCGAAACGTATTGCTCGTTGTAAGCGATGGAGCCGATAATGCAAGCCGGATGAAACTGGAGGAGTTGCTCAAGATCGCAGGCCAGTCGAGCGCAATGATTTACGCGATTGGAATCTTTGCTCCTGCCGATCCTGACCGAAACCCGGAGGTATTGCGAAAACTGGCGCAGGCCACAGGCGGGGAAGCGTTTTTCCCGAAGGAACTGAAGGAATTGCCGGCGGTTTGCGAACGGATCGCAAGCGAGATTCGCAATCAATACATCCTCGGCTACGTCTCAACGAACTCGCGGCAGGCTGGAACGTACCGGCGAATTCGAGTCAAGGCTAGAGCTGAGAGCGATGAAAAACTTTCCGTGCGGACACGCGCGGGCTATACCAGCGAGGTGAAGAAATGAAGCTGCGCATAAACCTGGGATTGTTCCGTCAGGGTCTCGTGTGGGTTCAATTTCTACTCCTGGCAACAGGCATCGTATTGACAGGCTATTGCTGCATTGTAGTTATCGATGCAAAGATCTACCAGCAATCGGAACACCCCGAGTTACGCCGACAGAGAACGAATCTGACCGCAAATCCGGTATGGCAGGATGGCAGTCTTGGACGGATCGAAATTCCACGGCTGGGCATTTCAGCGTTGATAGTGGAGGGCACGAGCACGACTGCGCTGAATCGAGCGGTAGGACATATCGAAGGTACAAGTTGGCCGGGAGTGCCCGGAAATGTAGGCCTCTCAGCGCATCGCGACACTTTCTTCCGGCCCCTGCGCAATATCAAGAAAGGTGACGAGATCAACCTGAGGCATCCCGAGGCTGACTTCCGATACCAGGTAGTCTCGACGAAAGTTGTGTCGCCGAACGATGTAGCGGTGCTGGAGCCTGACGGGCGCGAGATCCTGACTCTGGTTACTTGTTATCCGTTCTACTTTATTGGCCCGGCACCGAGCCGCTTCATCGTGCGGGCTGAGCGGGTTGACCAGCGAAAGCTGAAACCATCAGAATGCCTGTCCTGCTTCAGCGATGCGATTCATGACTCCGCGCAAATGAGGATGATTCGTTCTGAATCGAAAGCGGGCCAATAGCTAGGCAGCAAGCCAAGCCTGGATGGTTTCGCGGGGGCAGTACTTGAGATCGGGATAGCGCTCAGGCTTCCACCAGCCTTTGAGTACACGATCCTGGCCCAGCGTCTTTTCGTCTTTTTTCATTTGACGGATGAGCCTGCGCGCGTTATCAATGCTGGCCGCTCTACCGGTCACAAGCTGGCTCACAATCTTAGGCTGTGCTTCCAGGCGCTTGATGTCGATGTCGTACCTGTCGATCTGCATTTGCAAATTCTTGCCTTCTCTCGGATGCTGCCTTAGCCATTGGAGGACGGAGGCTTCGGTCTTGAAGTCCGCCATATAGGTATCTACTCCTGCAATGTTATCGGTGGAAAAGGACTTGTCCGGAGAATCCAGAGTCCATCCGAGATTTTTGGCATATTTCACATTGCGGTTGAGACGGAGATCGATTCTGGTACCGTTTCCAGCGCCGCCGTCGACAGTGCTGACGGCTTTGCCACCGAAGGTGTCTACAACAACGCCAACGTGAGCGGCAACGGCGCCGCCAGCACGGAGCAAGAACCTGAAATCGCCTTCGCCATCAATGTAATAAATGTCACCGACTTCCAGTTGGGGACGGTTCGCTTCGTTCGCGTTATTGTCATCAAAGCCCTTGCCACCGAAGGCGTACTGGTCATCTCGAAGCATACTTGCTTCAGCGTATTTCCTGCCCGAGTTGGCGACCTTCTGGACCGGGATTCCGAGTTCCAACTGAGGGCCACCTGGGGTGCCCACAACAGGTGCTTTATCTCCAAACATTTGCAGACCTGCAGCATGGTACGCAGCTCGGGCTGTCATGACACAAGTGGTGCCGCCCGACTGCTTTGCGTCGCGCAAACCGGCGTTGGTTTCGACATTGCTGAAATAGCCACCCAGCGAATAAAGCACCGTCAGAAGGTCGTTGCCCATTTCGATACCAGTGTGAGCCCTAGCAAGAGCGGCAATGCGCTTTCGGGTATTCCAGAGCGACTCATAGAATTCGGTATAGAAGATATAGGTTTTGGCGTTGGCCTTCATCTTTTCGCGCAACGGCGCACAGGCGAGGATGGCCTTTCTCAGATTGTGAAGGAAAGGGTTAACACGATAGCCGCCTTCATGGTCTGCGAGCATGTATTTGCCGCCGAGGCAGATGCCGAAAAGGCCAGCGGTGAGCACATTGATCGAGCACTGATGGCTTTCGCGTTCGTTCTTGAGCATTTTGCTGAGATGCCCGCGGAGGCCGGGATCGTTTGGACTGGAAGCGATCTTGTTTAGCAGGTCGAGGATTTCGGCTTCAGAGGTGATCTGAGTGATTTTGTCGAGGCGATCGATGATGTCTTGCATGGCTGTCTCATCCAGCAATGCGGCAACGAATCCAAAGATCGATCAAGGGGCGATTATTTTTTGCGATTCTCTAGCGACTGCTTGACTGGCCTTGTGAAAGTACGTGCAATACGGCGTATGCTTCAGGTAGCTATGGAGAAATCAAATCTGGTGGTCATGATGAAGCGCCGATCCTTACTCAAGGGGGCAATGGCCATCGTCCCGGCTGGGCTACAGGCTGCACCAAATTCTCTCGACATGCCGTCCATTGAGCGAGTGCGGGTGATGGCAGATGCCAGCAAATATTTATCGCTTAAACCAGTCACCGTTACGGCAACCCGAAGCGCTAGAAGCGCTGGCGGGCTGAACGATTTCTTTTCTGAAGGAGACTACTGGTGGCCAGACCCTAAAGGAGCTGAGCTGCCCTATGTGCGTCGCGATGGCATGACGAACCCGGCCAACTTTGTGGAGCACCGGAACTTGCTGATGCGAGTGAGCCAGGAGGTTCCTGCGCTGGCGGCCGCATCAGTGCTGTCGCGCAATCGTCGATACGCTGCCCATGCTGCAGCGCATTTAAGAGCCTGGTTTTTGACTCCAGAGACCAGGATGAACCCGAACCTGCAATATGCTCAGGCGATACAGGGGCGCTCGACGGGGCGTGGAACCGGCATCATTGACACGATCCATTTTGTTGAGGTGGCCAAAGCGATCCCTTTGATTGCCAAGACAGGTGCGTTGACCAGAAGCGAGTTTGCGGGAATTCAAGGCTGGTTCGCTTCGTACCTCGACTGGATGACCACCAGCAAAAACGGGATCGAAGAGCGCGACACCAAGAATAACCATGCGACCTGCTGGGTGATGCAGGTTGCGGCCTTTGCGGAACTGACTGGCAACCAGAAGCTGATGGCCGATTGTGCCAATCGATTCAAGACTCTGATTGTTCCTGAGCAGATCGGCACCGACGGCAGCCAGCCTCTTGAGATGAGCCGCACCAAGCCCTATGGCTACTGCCTCTTCAACCTGGATGCGCTTACAACGTTGTGCCAGATTGTCTCGAAGAATGGAGAAGATCTCTGGAAGTTTGAGACGGCCGATGGCCGTGGCATTCGCAAGGCGATCGAGTTCTTATATCCATTCATTGCTGACAAGAAGAAATGGAAGCTTCCTCCCGATGTGATGTATTTTGACGAGTGGCCTATGCGTCACACGTCGCTGCTATTCGGTGCCCTTGCCTATGGCCGCAAGGATTATCTCGATCTCTGGAAGAAGCTGCCGGCCAATTCCAAGGTGGATGAAGTGATTCGGAATTTCTTTATTCGCCAACCTCTCTTATGGACTTAGGACTATGAAACCAAAACTGACACGCCGACAGCTCTTCATGGGGAGCGCCATCGCGCTTGCTTCAGCGGCGCAAACAAAAAAGCCGAACATCCTGTTCTTTGCGGTAGACGATTTGCGTCCAGAGTTTGGCTGTTATGGGTTTGACTACATCAAGAGCCCCAATCTGGACCGGCTTGCCAAACAGGGCATGGTCTTTGACCGGGCTTATTGCCAACAGGCCGTATGCTCGCCTTCACGGACCAGCTTGCTCACAGGTGCGAGGCCCGATTCAACGCAGGTTTGGGATCTGGTGACGCACTTTCGCAAGGCAATGCCCAATGTTGTGACTCTGCCACAGCACTTCAAACAGAACGGTTACTTTGTGCAGGGAATGGGCAAGATATTCCACGCCGGTTATGACGATGAGGTTTCCTGGACGGTACCGTGGCAGACGCCAAAGGCTCCGAATTATGCGAAGCTTCAAACGACTCCGGTTAAGGACGATGACAAACCGAATGCGAAGGATGGCCCAGCATTTGAATCGGCCGATGTGGCGGACAATTTCTACAAAGATGGAATGACAGCAGATCTAGCCGTCAAGACGCTGCAGGGACTGAAATCGAAAAAGGAACCTTTCTTTTTGAGCGTTGGATTTTCCAAGCCTCACCTGCCCTTTGTCGCCCCGAAGAAATATTGGGATCTATATGATCCTTCCACCATCAAGCTTGCGCCCAATCCGTATCATCCCGAAGATTCACCCGAGTACGCGCTGACAAGCAGCGGCGAATTGCGCAATTACCAGGGGATGCCGGCGAAGGGGCCGATTCCAGAAGATCTTGCTCGCACGCTGAAGCATGGTTACTACGCTTCTCTCAGCTATACGGACGCGCAGATTGGCAAGGTGCTCGATGAACTTGACCGTCAGGGACTGCGCCAAAACACAGTGATTGTGCTTTGGGGGGATCACGGGTGGAAGCTGGGCGAACACGGCGAGTGGTGCAAGCACAGCAATGTGGAGAACGACACCAATGCGCCGCTTCTGCTATCTGTGCCTGGGATGAAGAATGCGGGAAAGCATAGCCGCGCGCTTGTCGAATTTGTTGACATCTATCCGACGCTTGCAGAATTGGCAGGCTTGTCATTGCCGGCTCATCTAGAAGGTACGAGTTTCAAGCCCTTAATTGAGAATCCGAACCGGCCTTGGAAGGAGGCCGCATTCAGCCAGTATCCTCGCGGGCAAAAGGTGATGGGTTACTCGATGCGGACCAATCGTTATCGCTTTACGGTGTGGGTTGGACGCAAAGACCACTCGAAGATAGAGGCAATCGAGTTGTATGACCACCAGAAAGATCCGCAAGAGAATCGCAATATTGCGAAGGCACCAGAGAACGCAAAGCTGGTGGACGCATTGATGCTGCAGTGGAAAGCCGGCTGGCAAGGGGCGAAGCAGAAGCTCTAGTTTTATATGCTGTAGTTAATGCTACGTTCTCTGGTTCTATTTCTGTTCAGCAGTGCTTTCCTGATGCTGGCACAGACTGCTACTTATGACATCGTGATTTCCGGTGGGCGGGTGATGGACCCGGAGAGCGGGCTGGATGCGGTGCGGAATATCGGAATCAAGAACGGGAAGATTGCGGTGATCAGTGCGCGCCCCTTGCGCGGTGCAAGAATGATTGATGCGCAGAAGATGGTGGTTACACCCGGGTTCATCGATCTGCATTCACACGGCATCAACAATGCATCGAATGAATATCAGATGCACGACGGAGTGACAACCGCGCTGGAGCTGGAGGCAGGATTGCCTTCGGTGGCGGGTTATCTCAAAGGCCGCGAGGGCAAGGCGCTGATCAATTACGGGACGACCGTCGCGCATGCGTCGGCCCGCGTTAAGGCGATGAAGGAGTTTGCCTCAAAACTTGAGCCGGATACGAATGCGCCGATGAGCGGGATTCCGCTGGCGGGGCGCAACGCAAAAATCAAGGACGAAGAGGAATACAGCAGAATGGCCTTCCTGATGGAGCAGGGGCTCAAGGAAGGCGGGCTGGGCCTTGGCGTGATTCCGGCATATTTGCCGGGAGCGACGAGGTCGGAAATTTTTCGCGTTTATCAGATGGCGGGCAGGTGGAAAGTTCCGGTGTATACACACGTGCGGGGGCGAGGCGAGGAGGGGATACAGGAAGCGATTGCGAATGCGGCAGGGAGCGGCGCCAGTGTGCATGTAGTGCATCTGAACAGTTCGTCCCGAGGGGCACTTCCATTGGCGCTTGAGATGATTGCTGGGGCACGCAAGCGGGGCATTGATATCACGACGGAAGCCTATCCTTACACGGCTGGATCGACCTTTATTGAATCCGCTATTTTCGATGATGGCTGGATGGAGACTCAGGGGAGCACATATAACGACCTGCAGTGGCAAGCTACGGGCGAGAGGCTTACGAAGGAAACTTTTGAGAAGTACCGCAAGGAGGGAGGGATTGTCATTCAGCACAGCATGAGGCCGGAGTGGATCCGGATGGCAATGTCTTCGCCCTTTGTAATTGTTGCTTCTGATGGCATGCCCTATGCGAAGGGAGCACATCCGCGTGGCGGGGGAACGTTTAGTAAGGTGCTTGGTGAGTATGTGCGGGAGATGAAGGCGACAACGCTGATGGAGGCGTTGCGCCGGATGACATTGCTGCCAGCGCAGAGGCTCGAAGCGATGGCTCCTCAGATGAAGAACAAGGGTCGAATCAAAGTTGGGGCGGATGCCGACATTACGGTGTTTGATCCCGATACGGTGAAGGATACGGGGACCTATGAAACGGGCCCTCAGTTCGCATTGGGGATTGCGCAAGTGATAGTGAATGGAGTGGCCGTAGTCGCTGACGGCAAGACAGTAAAGGATGTGTGTCCTGGACAGGCGATTACAGGAAGCTACGGCAAGCGCAATTAGGGCTTATGAAAAGCCAAAGCAAGATTCGAATTGCGATCGCCGGGTGTGGCAGTCTGGTGCAGCAGGTTCACTTGCCCTTGCTCAAGAATATGGCTCGTGTTGGGGTTGTGGGCATTGCGGACCCGAACGCCGCTGCCTGCCAAATGGCTGCTGAACAGATTCCAGGACTTGTCGCATTTGAAACCTTGTCGGAGCTATTGGACGAAGTGGAGTGTGACGGGGTGATTGTTGCTTCACCCACTCATCTGCACGCCGAACATGCTTGTCTGGTGCTGAGCCGAAAGAAGGCGCTTTACCTGGAGAAGCCGATGGCCTCGACACTCAACGAAGCCAACCAGGTGATCGAGATCGCGCAGACTTCCAATGCTGTGGCCATGATGGGATTCAACTACCGATTCAATCCACTTTGGCAACATGTGGCGCAGCAGGCGAAAAGCTACACACTGACGGGCATCGATTCTATGTTTTCACTGGCTACGCGGGAGCTGCCGGCATGGAAGCATAAACGCAGCTCTGGAGGAGGCGCATTGCTCGACCTTGGAGTGCATCATCTGGATCTGATGTTCAGCCTCTTTGAGTTGAAGCCCCTGTCGATCAAAGCACAGATCCGTTCGCAGCGAACAGAACACGACTGCGTGAAGATCCAGATGATTTCCGATTCGGGGATTGCAGTAAATGGCTCTTATTCTTTGTTGGGCAAAGAGGCAGACGAGATTTGCTTGCGGACTGACCACGGGTTGAGCCGTTTCAGCAGATACGAGGCATTTTCTTACCCACTTCTTCCCCCGCACAAATTCTTTCGCTACCACATGGAACGACGGAAGAGCCCCTGGAAAGAGCCATCGTTCGCGCATTCGATTGCTGCCTGGATTTGCGCCATTGAAAAGAATCTTCCCAGCCCCGTTCCACTTGCCGATGGATACAGAGTGATGCAGTGGATCGAGGCTGCAGAATCGAGCGCAAGATGATGTTCTCGATTGTGATTCCCACGTTCAACCGGCCGGAAAAGATCCGCAGTTGTCTTAACAGCATCGCGAAGATCAAGTATCCGGTGAGCCAGTTTGAGGTGATTGTGATCGATGACGGGTCCAGTGTGCCTGTAAGTCAGGTGATTGCCAAAGATCAGTTTCCGTTTGCGCTCAAGGTACTGCGTCAGGAAAACCAAGGCCCTGGCCTTGCTCGAAATTTTGGAGCTTCCGAGGCGCAGGGCCAGTGGCTTGCATTTACAGATGACGATTGTGAGCCTACCCCGAATTGGCTGACGGCTCTTCAAGTCACACTGGAACAGAACCCCGAAGCATTGGTGGGCGGCCTGACACTAAATCGGTATCACGAAAACATCTGCGCAGTCACCAATGAGCTGCTTTTGGCTACGGTTTGCGAATGGCTCTCACAGTTTGCGCCCGAATTGAACTTCTTTACCTCAAACAATCTAGCCTGTGACCGGGCTCGATTTGCTGCACTGGGAGGATTTCATGTGAACCTTGTTTTGGCTGCGGGGGAAGACCGAGAGTTATGCATGCGCTGGAGCGCTACGGGAGGGCCACTGATCCGGCAAAATGAAGCTGTTGTGCATCACGGGCATTTTCAAAATCTGCTGCAGTTTACGGAGATGCATTTCCGATATGGGCGGGGGGCAAGAATGATTCGTGATAACTCACCTGCACCACGGGTGTTGGGTTCACGACTCGACCTATACAAACAAATGCTGCTGGCTCCGATTCGACAAAGGCATTGGACGCAGGCAATGCTGTGCGTCCCGCTTTTGGCATGGTCGCAATGCATGAGCCTGTTGGGGTTTGCATACCAGCACTATGCGACGAAGTCTTCCAACAACAGATTGAGTTCCTGATCTATTACATAATCAATTCGGGAAATCTCAAAGGCCTGATAGATAGCCATCACCTGGCCTTCGCCAAAGAGATAGCCAGCAGCTTCTCCAGCAGCGTGGCAGACGAGCGCAGCGAGCGTAAACGGGAACGCTTCAAGGAAGCGAACCTCCGATCTGGCCTCCTTGCGGTTGAGCCATTTCAAGAGGCGATAGGTACGGAGTAACGGAACCAGAGGGAATGCTGCTGCCTGAAAGAGCCTTCGCGGCAGAGGCCAGGACTTCGACCGCTCGCTGCCAATGATACGACCGCCGTAGAAGCTGTGGCGAAACAATGCTCCGAGTTTGGAGAGGTTGACGTGATGGGTTGCGATATCGACGTCGAGAAAGATTCGATAGCCCCGGGCTTTCATCGCTTCATGAAGCACCCATTCCGAGACAAGCCAGGTAGCCAAATCGCCGTCCATCGAGAGGAGTGCTTTTTTGTCATAGCTGGAATTATGACCGGGGCCTCGTTCAGCTTCCCCGCTGGCTTGAGGCAAGTAGAACTCGATAAAGGTCAACTGAAAGTTGGCCCAGCTCACCAAGGTGCCTGGATTGCCATTCAGGACGCGCGGGGCGACAACCTGAAAGCCTTGCTTCTGGCGTTGAATCAGGACTTCGGCCCAACGAGGTTCCGGGAAAGAATGGTCTTCGGCCAGGACAACCGCCTGACCCGCGGAAGCATTTATTCCAGCAGCCCAACCGATCGCACCATAAGGGACCTTGGGCAAAACCACTTGCTTCCAATTTGGAATCTGATTGAGTTCTGAAATGTCCAGGTCTGATGCGTTGGAAGCATTGGACACCAGTATCAATTCCAGATCATGCAAAGCTGTTTGACGGGCGATGTGGCGGATTGTTTTTTTGATCCGACCAAAGGAAGATGCATGGTTCAAAACAATCGACAAATAGATATCGGACACAAACGCTCTTTCAAGACTATGTTAGCTATTTGCGGACGGATTCATTTGAATTGAGTCCGGGCGTCTTGACGCGGATGCTCCAGATGGTGCCTCCGGCGCTGACGTAGAGGTTGCGCATATCTGTTCCGCCAAAGGCGACATTGGTTACTTCGTCGAGCGGAACAGGGATGAATTCGAGGAGTTTGCCTTCTGGTGAGAGTACGTAAACACCGCCCTTCTTCGAGTTGGTCTCGTGAGGCGGGTGAGGTTGATTCAATCCTCCCGCTACGAAGAGGCGGCCTTTGGCGTCCATTTCCAAACCATCGGGGCCGCGGCTGTCGCCCCAATCGTGGATGAGTTTGCGGCTGAGAGGGTCGGCTGAGCCGTCGGGGCGAAGGGTGAAGCGCCAGAGTTTTCTTGCCGCACCTGGGTTGTTGTTATTGTTATCGGCGACATAGAGATAGCGATCCCCTGGGGAGACGAGGATGCCGTTAGGGCGGTCTACAAGATCGCGGCCCAGAACACGGCTCACTTGACCAGGGGCATCGATTCGATAGACTCCCTCGACGGCCATCTCCATGTTGTCGCGGCTGCCGTAGCGTGGGTCGGTGAAATAGATGCGGCCCTTGCTGTCCATCGTGAGGTCGTTGGGGGAGTTGAATTTCTTTCCCTCGAAAGAGTCTGCCAGGACGGTTATGCTGCCGTCGGCCTCTGTTCTGGTGACTCGGCGATTGGCAGCTTCGCAGACGACAAGGCGGCCCTGCTTGTCGAAGAAGAGTCCGTTAGCTCCGCCGGAAGCTTCGCGGAATACCTGAGTCTGTCCGCCTGGATCGAGCTTGAAGATGCGGCCCTTGCCGGTGAAGTAGAGATTGCCTTTGCCATCCCAGACGGGGCCTTCGCTGCCACCGGCTTCACTGGCTTTTAGCAGCTT
>CANGVB010000017.1 GCA_947456995.1 Bryobacteraceae bacterium
CGATAGTGGAGGGCTCGCTTGTCTTGCGGGATGGCTTCCTGCTTTTGCTCTACGGTGAGACTGTAGAATTCGAGGGGTTCAGTGCCGGCTGTGATTCGGATGGTGTGGACGCCACGGGTGAGCGGGTTGGTGGCGACGCGGGTGGTGGGGCCGCCGTTGGAATCGCGTGCATAAGAGAGTGCGGTGGGTGGGCCATCGTCGACACGGACTTGCATTTGGAAGGCGTTTTGTCTGGGTCTTTCTACGGAGACTCGCAAGTTGTAGGTGCCTTCGACGAAGATGGCGACTTCGGCGCTGGGGGATTGGGATGGGGGTAGAGTGCGGCCTGGTTTGACTGAGGGCAGAAGCGGGTTTATCTCCGCAGACGGGAAGAGCTTGCTGATGGGTTGCGTGATGATGACGCGATCGAGGATTTTTTGTGCGGCTTCGAGATAGCGCTCGAGAAGCATGGGTGGGATGTAGAGGGTTTCGCCGTTGGTGTCGAAGCCGTTGCCGCCGGATTCATCGGCGGGGAAGAGGTCTGCTGCAACTACGTCGACGCCCAGGAGGTCTCGGATGGTGTTGTGGAATTCACGACGGTTGAGGCGGCGAGGGGGGATGGCACCGGCGCTTTCACCGGCAGTGCAGGCGGTCTTGCGGAGTTGATCGTCGATCCAGGTTGAGACGCGGAGACGGTCTGCCTCGGTGAGTTTGGAGGCCATGGGGGGCATGGTGCGGTTGCGTAGTTGGGTTGCTACGTCGCGCCAGAGCATGCGGCTTTCGTTGAGGTCTTCAGCCTTTTGGGCTTTGAGGAAGTTGAGGCGGTTTTTGGGGTTTGCGGGGTTGTGGCAGGCGGAGCAGTTTTGATCGAGAACGGGCTTGAGGTCTTTGGCGAAATCGTCTGCGGAGTTGGCAGAGATTAGAGCAAAGAAAAGCGATAGAGTTGCGCGCACACTGCAACTCTATCGCTTTTCTTAGGTGTTATGCTTTGGCGATTTGACGCAGAACGTAAGGCATGATGCCGCCGCTGCGGAAGTAGAGAACTTCGACAGGAGTGTCGATGCGAACCTTGACGGTGAAGGTCTTGGTTGCGCCATCGGCAGTCTTGACGGTGACTTTGGCGAGCTTGTCGCCCTGGGCTGCGTCTGAAACACCGGAGATGGAATATGTTTCGGTGCCGTTGAGGCCGAGGGACTGACGGCTTTCGCCGGGGAGGAATTCGCAGGGGAGGACTCCCATGCCAACGAGGTTCGAACGGTGGATGCGCTCGAAGCTTTCGGCGATGACAGCCTTGACGCCGAGGAGGTTGGTGCCCTTGGCGGCCCAGTCACGGGATGAGCCAGAGCCGTATTCTTTGCCTGCGATGACGATGAGCGAGGTGCCTTCGGCCTGGTACTTGACTGAGGCATCGTAGATGCTCATCTGTTCGCCGGAGGGGACGTGTTTGGTGAAGCCACCTTCGACGCCGGGGAGCATTTCGTTCTTGAGACGGACGTTGGCGAAGGTGCCGCGGGTCATCACTTCGTCGTTGCCGCGGCGTGCGCCGTAGCCGTTGAAGTCTGACGGGGCGACGCCGAGGCTCATCAGGTATTGGCCGGCTGGGGAATCCTTCTTGAAGGAGCCTGCGGGTGAGATGTGATCGGTGGTGATGGAGTCGCCGAGGACGCAGAGCGGGTAGAGGCCAGCGAGATCTTCGATGGGGGCGCTGGGGTCCTTCATGTTTTCGAAGTAGGGCGGGTGCTTGATGTAGGTTGAGTCTTTATCCCAGGCGAAGAGGTCGCCGGTGGGGGTCTTCATGCTCTTCCATTGATCGGTGCCTTCGAAGACGAATTCATATTCGCGACGGAATTGGTCTGCGGTGACGAACTGGCCGACGGCAGCGGCGACTTCTTCCTGAGAGGGCCAGACATCTTTGAGGAAGACATCTTCGCCGTCTTTGCCTTTACCGAGGGGCTCTTTGGTGAGGTCGATGTCGACGCGGCCGGCGAGGGCGTAGGCGACTACGAGAGGAGGAGAGGCGAGGTAGTTGGCGCGGACTTGAGCGTTGACGCGGCCTTCGAAGTTGCGGTTGCCGCTGAGGACGGCGGCGACGACCATGTTGTTATCAGCGACGGCCTGGCTGACGGTTTCAGGCAGAGGGCCGCTGTTGCCGATGCAGGTGGTGCAGCCGTAGCCGACGAGGTTGAAACGGAGCTGGTTGAGGTAGGGGGTGAGGCCGCTCTCGTTGAGGTATTCGGTGACGACGCGGGAGCCGGGGGCGAGGGAGGACTTGACCCAGGGCTTGGTCATGAGGCCCTTTTCGACGGCCTTCTTTGCGAGGAGGCCAGCGCCGATCATGACGCTGGGGTTGGAGGTGTTGGTGCAGCTTGTGATGGCGGCGATGACTACTGCGCCTTCGGGCATGCTGGAGGTTTCACCGAACATCTCAACGTCGACGCTCTTGGGCTCTGCGGTGAGAGTGGAGAGGAAGTTTGACTTGACGCCTGAGAGGGAGACGCGATCCTGCGGGCGCTTGGGGCCGGCGAGGGAGGGCTCTACGCTGTCGAGATCGAGTTCGAGAACGTCGTTGAATTCGGGCTCGGGTGTGCCGGCTTCGAGGAACATGCCCTGTTCTTTGTAGTAGGCTTCGGCGAGTTCGACGAGGTGCTTGGGCCGGTTGGAGAGGCGCATGTAGTCGAGGCTCTTGACGTCGATGGGGAAGAAGCCGATGGTGGCACCGTATTCTGGGGCCATGTTGGCGATGGTGGCACGGTCTGCGAGGCTGAGTGCGGGCATGCCGGGGCCGAAGAATTCTACGAACTTGCCAACGACGCCGCGCTTGCGGAGCATCTGAGTGACGGTGAGGACGAGGTCTGTGGCGGTGGCGCCAGCGGCGAGTTTGCCGTGGAGCTTGAAGCCGACGACTTCGGGAAGGAGCATCGACATTGGCTGGCCGAGCATGCAGGCTTCTGCTTCAATGCCGCCTACGCCCCAACCGACGACGCCGAGGCCGTTGATCATGGTGGTGTGTGAGTCTGTGCCGACGAGGGTGTCGGGATAGGCCTGAGCCTTTTCTTCGTTGACGAAGACTACGGGGGCGAGATATTCGAGATTGACCTGATGGACAATGCCGGTGCCAGGGGGGACAGCGCGGAAATTGCGGAAGGCCTTCTGGGCCCAGCGGAGGAGGGCGTAGCGCTCGCTGTTGCGCTGGAACTCGAGGAGGACGTTGAGGTCGAAGGAGTCTTTGGCACCGTAGTTGTCGACTTGTACCGAGTGGTCGATTACGAGGTCGACGGGAATCAGGGGGTTGGCCAGTGTCGGATCGGCACCCATCTTGAGGAGGGCATCGCGCATTGCGGCGAGGTCGACGACGCAGGGGACGCCGGTGAAGTCCTGAAGGAGAACACGTGAGGGACGGTAGTTGATTTCCTGAGGGGTTGCCTTGAGGTCCCACTTGGACACGTATTCGATGTCGCTCTTTTTGACGGTGAGGTCATCTTCAAAGCGAAGGAGGTTCTCGATGAGGATTCGGATGGAGACCGGGATCCTTTGCATGTTGAAGCCCGCCTTGGCCAAGGCGGCTAGTTTGTAGATTTCGTATGTGCGTCCACCGACGGTCAAGGCCGAGGCGGCGCCGAAAGAGTTCCGAGTGCTCATAGTAGGAATCTAATAGTGTATCGCGTGGCCCATGAAACGGTGCTTGTCCTGCTATGCTCAATGTTTCATGCAGCAGACCACTGATTCTGCCAATCCATTTCACGACGCGTTGCGGTTTGAACGGAGAATCCCTCCCTGCAGCGTTCTGATTTTTGGCGCAAACGGCGATTTGACGATGCGAAAGCTCTTGCCAGCGCTTTATCGACTGGCATATGAGCGAAAACTCCCGAGTGGATTTTCCATTGTCGGGAACTCACGGACAGCGATGAGCCATGAGCAGTTTCGCGAAAAGATGCGGGTGAGCGTTCAAAAATTTATTGAGAACTCGCCCTTTGATGAAGCGCTTTGGGAAGATTTCGCCAAAGGTATTTATTACGTTTCGGGCGACATCTCAGACCCGGCTTGCTATGCGGCGCTGAAGGTTCAGCTTGATGAGATCGAGCGCGACCGGGGTACTGGCGGCAATGTGCTGTTTTACCTTTCTACACAGCCCAGCTTCTATGCAAGCGTTGTGGAGCAGATTGGTGCGGCGGGCCTTGCGCAGCATGCAGGTGGGGCTTGGCGGCGGGTTGTGATTGAGAAGCCGTTTGGGCATGATCTGGCTAGCGCTAAAGAGTTGAACCGCCGGATCAGCGCGGTGCTGCCCGAGCGTGATGTTTATCGTATCGATCATTATCTCGGCAAAGAGACTGTTCAGAACGTACTTGCCTTCCGGTTTGGGAATACTATTTTTGAGCCCTTGTGGAATCGCCAGTACATCAGCCATGTGCAGGTGACTGCGGCTGAAAGTATTGGTGTGGAAGGGCGTGGCGCTTACTATCAGGAAGCTGGCGCGCTGCGCGACATGATTCAGAATCATTTGTTGCAGGTGATGGCTACAGTAACGATGGAGGCTCCGCCTTACTTTGATTCTGATGCTGTTCGGGATGAGCGTGCGAAGCTGCTGCGGTCGATCCGGATTCTGAAGCCGGATGAAGTGGATAGCCATGCGGTGAAGGGGCAGTACGGCCCGGCACGTGTTGGCAATGCGGATTTACCTGGCTTCCGACAAGAGCAGGGAGTGGACCCGCAGGCGCAGACCGATACTTATGCTGCAGTGACTTTCTTTGTCGATAACTGGCGCTGGGCTGGTGTTCCGTTTTATGTGCGGACGGGTAAGCGGATGCCCAAGCGTGTTACCGATATTGCGATTCGTTTTAACAGCGCACCGCTCTCGTTGTTCTCATCGAGCCCCGGTGCTTCGGATTCGCCGCTGGCTGCGCCGAATCTGCTGATCTTGAGGATTCAACCGGACGAAGGTATTTCGCTGCGTTTTCAATCGAAGGATCCTTCGGGCGGCGGCATGAAGTTGCGGCCTGTTTCGATGGACTTTAACTACGGGTCGAGTTTTGGATCTCGAACGCCTTCGGCCTACGAGACTTTGTTGTTGGATGCGCTGGCAGGGGACAGCACGTTGTACACGCGGCAGGATATGGTGGAGGCGAGCTGGCGGGCGGTGGAGCCGATTCAGAACCACTGGCTGGAAACAAAGTTTGACTTCCCGAATTACGAAGCCGGGAGCTGGGGACCTAAGGCGAGCGATGAAATGCTGGCGCGGCGTGGGCACGAGTGGAGGATCCCTTGAGTAGCGCTTCAGTAGACACAGCTAAACTGCTCAAGGATCTGGGTGGACTGTGGACGCAGTTGGGCAAGGAAGAAACCGAAGGCTCTGACCGCTCAGCTGGCGTGTTGCGTGCGGTAACGATGACGTTCATCCTTGGTGTTGAAGAGGGTGAGGATGAAGCGGCTGCTAGTGAAGCGCTGGCATTGCTGATGCATGAACATCCGAGCCGTGCGATCGTGCTGAAATTGCGATCGGAGGCAAACGCCGAGCTTGAAGGGCGGGCGTTTGCGCAGTGCTGGATGCCTTTTGGGCGGCGGCATCAGATCTGTTGCGAACAAATTGAATTGAGTGCTGGATCGGCTTCGTTTGAAGATACGGCGTCTTTGTTGCATGGGCTGGTTGCTCCTGATCTTCCGGTAGTGTTCTGGTGCCGTAGCGCAAAGATTTTTGATCACCCGGCTTATGCAGAGATTGCGGCCATGTCGGACAAGGTGATTGTCGATAGCAGATCGCTTTCGAATCCGAAGGCTGCATTGGGCTTGTTGAATCGCGAGGTGCAAGCCGGTAAGCTTTACGGCGATTTGACCTGGACTCGTTTGACACGTTGGCGGCAGACCGTTGCGAGTGTGTTTGAACGTATGGATTGCCAGGGATTTTTTCTGAATTTGAATTCTGTCGAGATTCGTTACACACATGTTCCTGAGCCGATTGCCGTTGAATATCTCGCCAGTTGGTTGAAGTCTGTACTTGGTTCGAAAGTCAGGATAGATCGGGTGCATCGACCATCTGAGGCATCCTGGCTGATCCAGGGATTGTGTTTTGTGACGGCTTTGACGGATGTTGTGATTGAGAGGTCGGAGAAGGGTATTGTTGAAACCCACATCCAGAAGTTTTCGACCCGAACTGTGTTTGAGGAACTGGACGAACCGAGACTGGTTCGCGAGGAACTTTCTATATTGGAGCGAGACCCGATACTCGCCCGCGTTTTGGAAATTGCATCACAAAGCTAAGCATGTCGTCCTATCTAAATATTTTTGCCAACCCTGAACTAGCAGCTAAAGCCTGCGCTGAACGAATCGCTGAAGTTGTTAAAGAAAGTCTGGAGTTGCGCGGTGTTTCGCGCATTGCGCTTTCTGGCGGATCTTCCCCCAAAATGATGTTTGGACATCTTGCCAAGCTCCCGGTGGACTGGGAACATGTCTGGTTGTACTGGGTGGACGAGCGAGTGGTTCCGCCGGATCATCCAGATTCGAACTACAAGATGGCGATGGAGAACCTGATTCTTCCGGCTGGGATTCCGATTCAACATTTGAATCGCATCGCCGGGGAGCGGTATCCGGAAGAAGCGGCGGCTCATTACATTTCAGAAATTCGTGTGGACTTCAAATTGAAGGAAGGCGAGCTTCCCAAGTTTGATCTTGTACATCGTGGGATGGGGCCTGATTCGCATACGGCGAGTTTGTTTCCTGACGATCCGTTGATTGAAGACGACTACGAAATCGCTGCCAATACTTACGTTGAGAAGTTCAATTCTCATCGCGTGACGTTGCTGCCTGGAGTTTTGAAGGCAGCCCGGCACACAGTGGTGCTTGCTGCTGGTGCGGACAAGGCCGGAGCGCTATGGGATGTGCTGGAAGGCAAACCGGACATCATGGCTCACCCTTGCCAGATCGCGGCGAAACCTCCTTACCCGACCGAATGGTTTGTCGATGAGGCATCGACAAAATTGTTGCGTAAGAAATCCTGAGAGTTTTCTCGCGCTAGCGCGACTACTCAGTATTGGTTGAAGCGATCTATCTCCTGCTTGCTTGCTGGATGATCGTTAGTGGCATAGACGATCTTTGGCTCGACTTTTGTTATCTGGCTGGCCGGATTGCGAAACCACGCACCGCTACTGAAACACACCCCTCCTCCACAACCGTTCCTCCGCCGGGCGATCCTGCCGGGCTGCAAGAAAGCCTGATTGCTTTATGGATTCCCGCCTGGCGCGAGGATACGGTGATTGCGTCGATGGTGGCGCATAATGTGGCTTCCATTCGATATCAGCGCTATCACATTTTTCTTGGTACTTATCCCAATGACGATGCGACGCTGGATGTACTGAGGCAACTGGAGCAACAATACCCGAATCTGCATGTATCGTTAACTCCACATGATGGGCCGACGTCGAAGGCCGACAACATGAACTGGATTTACCAGAATCTTTGTCTGGTGGAGGAGCGGATTGGGGAAGAGTTTGACATTGTTGTGATCCATGACAGTGAGGACTTGATTCACCCGGAGGAGTTTCGCTGGTTGAATCACTATTGCCGGGAATATGATTTTGTTCAGATCCCGGTGCTTGGTTTGCCGACGCCGTGGTGGGAGTTGACGCACGGGATCTATTGCGACGAGTTTGCGGAGACACAACAGAAAGACTTGCCCACGCGGAACAGGATGGGCGGATTTTCTCCTTCTTGCGGGGTGGGTACCGGCTATCGAAGAAAGGCTCTCGGACAGTTGGCCGAGGCAGAATCGAACCGTTTGTTTGAGCCGGATAGTCTGACTGAGGATTGCCTTAACGGACTGCGTATGCACCGGTTGGGGATGAAGCAGATCTATCTGCCGGTGGCCTGGGTGAACGGGCAGCCTGTTGCTACGCGAGAGTACTTTCCACGGCGCTTCTATGCGTCTGTTCGTCAGCGGACTCGCTGGGTGACGGGAATCTCCTTGCAGACCTGGCAGAAGGTGGGATGGTCTCAGGATTGGAAAGAGAATTACTGGCTTTGGCGGGACCGGAAGGGTTTGATTGGGAATCCTTTGAGTTTGGTTGCCAATGTCTTGCTGGTGTTGGGGCTGGCTGGTTATGTGCCTGTTCTTGAGGGCAATCTGCTGATGGTGACGTCGATCGGCCTGGCGTTGCAATGCATCCGCATCTGGTGGCGGATGTACTTTACAGCGCGGGTTTATGGAGTTGCCTATGCTTCATTGGTGCCGGTGAGAATTCCGTGGTCGAATCTTGTGAACACGCTGGCTACACTTTCCGCATTGTCTCGATTTGCCAAGGCAAGGTGGCGCAATGAGCCCATGGTTTGGCTTAAGACCGAGCACGCTTATCCGAATCGTGAAGCGCTGAATCCGTATACGCGACGGTTGGGCGAGGTGCTTACTGATCTTCGCTTTTTGAGTGTGAATCAACTGGAGGAGGCGCTTCTCAGGCAGCCGGCTGGGATTCGGATTGGGGAGCATCTGGTTGCAGAATCGCTGATCACTGAGAGGCAGTTGTACCAAGGACTTTCGGTGCTCTCGGGCTACGACACAGAATATGTTTCTGTGGATGATTTGGAGATTGCAATTGCGCGGAGCTTGCCACGGTCTTTGATGCTGGAATCGCGTTTGCAGCCGGTGCGATTGAGATCTGGAAATTTGGTGGTGGCCAGTTCTGAGATTCCGAAGGCGACGTTGCTTGCGGATGTGCGGCGTTTTACGCGTCGGGACCCGGTTGTGGTGCTGGTGACTCCCGATAATCTTCGACAACTACAGGCATTTGTTGAGGAGCCAGCTGTTTTCGATTCTGCGGCTTGAGGAATGCAGCCTATAATGACAGTTTGTCCTCATTATGTCCTCAACTCTAGATCAATACCGTGAAGCAAAACAAAGCTGGCTGAAGCTGCGCAACCAGGCGAAAAAAGAGCTCATTACCCGATTCCATGAAGTAGCTGCCGAACTGAATCAGATCCAGCGCGAATTGCTGGAAGACTTTGGCGAGAAAGTAGCCCTGCCGACGAAGCCGAAAAAGGCTGTGGCGAAGAAGGCCTCCGCTGCTGTTGTGGCTGCGCCAGTTGCAGCTGCGCCCAAGCAGTCTCCTGCTACCTCGGCTTTGCACAAGAAGCTGGAAGGGCAGCAGAAGAAGCTGGCTGAAGCTAAAGCTGCCGGCAAACCGACCAAGGCGATTGAAGATCGAATCTACGAGATCGAAGACGACATTCGTCTGGCTGATTCCTAGAACCAGCTACGCACGAAGAGTGCCAGCGCCATGCTGAAGCCGATGACTACCACCATACGCTTCACCATGGGCCGGCCCAGCTTGCGGGCCGCACCTGCACCCAGATAACCTCCGCATACCGCTCCCACGATCATTACGGCTGCGTAGGGCCAGGATACGAGCCCGGTTGTAGCAAAGTAGATGGCTGCGATGCCGTTGATCCAGGAGGCGAAGATGTTCTTCAGGCCGTTCATCTGGTGGATGTCGGTTAGACCCATGATGCCGAGGGCGGCCAGCATCAGGATGCCTATGCCTGCGCCAAAATAGCCACCGTAGAGGGCAACCAGAAACTGAAAACCGGTTGCTCCCCAGAGCCAGTTGCTTGAGGTGTGCAGATTCGGGTTGGATATTTTCAGCCGCTTCTGAATGGTGTCCTGGGCCAGGAAGAGCAATGTGGCGAAGAGGATCAGGATTGGCACCAGGCGATCAAAGACTCCGGGCGGTGTAATGCGCAAGAGTACAGCACCGATGATGCCGCCGATCAGGCTGGGGATCACCAGGAGAAGCAGCCTGCGATTCAAGCCCTTCATTTCAGCGCGGTAGCCCCACATGGACCCCATCGAGCCGGGCCACATGGCAACGGTATTGGTTGCGTTGGCAATGACAGAGGGGACGCCGAGCATGACCAGAGCAGGGAAGGACACGAGTGTCCCTCCTCCTGCTACGGAGTTGATTGCGCCTGCGACGAAGGCAGCGGCGAATGCAAGCAGGATCTGGTAGAGATTGAGATCTGACATTGTGCCCAGAACAGATTCTTACATGGTCTGGGGGCTATGCTGGAAAAGATATGAAATTTTCGTTTGGCCTGTTCTTTGTGATCGCGATTGGTTTCGCCCAGACACCCCGGTTTAGCGATGCGGATCGTAAAGAGAAGTTGATGCGAATGGTGCCTCAGGCGGATGCGCTGTTTGAGAAGTATTTTGCTGAACGTCAGGTGCCCGGGCTGGTTTACGGAATTGTGGTGGACCAGGAAGTTGTTCATGTCAAGAGCTTTGGGATTAGCAATACCAGCACCAAGGCGGCTGTTGGCCCGGAGACGATGTTTCGTATTGCTTCGATGACCAAGAGCTTCACGGCGCTGGCTGTTTTGAAGCTGCGTGATGCGGGGAAGTTGTCGCTCGATGATGCTGTGTCCCGTTGGGTGCCGGAGATTGGGGGCATGGCTTATCCGACCAAAGATACAGCGCCTCTGACGGTGCGGCAGCTGCTGACTCATGGGGCTGGGTTTCCGGAAGATAACCCCTGGGGCGACCGGCAACTGGCGATTCCAGACCGGGAGATGGCGCGGTGGCTTGATCAGGGGATTCCTTTTTCTACGCCTCCCGATAGCAGCTATGAGTATTCTAACTATGGGTTCGCGCTGCTGGGGCGAATCATTGCCAAGGCATCGGGGCAGAGCTATGAGCAGTATCTGACGCGAGAGATTCTGCGACCGCTGGGGCTGAAGACTGCGACGCTTGAGCCAACGAAGAATCACGCTCTTGGATACGGACGTCGGGATGGGAAGCTGTTTGAGATTCCTTCGCTGGCTCATGGATCTTTTGGCGCGATGGGTGGGCTGGTGATCAACGCGAATGAGCTTGGGCGCTATGTGGCGTTTCACCTCGCGGCAGAGCCTGCTCGTGATGATGCTGAGGCGGGGCCGGTGAAGCGTAGCTCGGTGCGTGAGATGCAGCGACAATGGCGGACGTCTGCGTTTTCGGCGACCCGCCTGGATGCCGACACGGAGTTGCGGGCTAGTGCCTCGGGCTATGGCTATGGCTTGAGTGTGACCCGAGATTGCAGGTTTTCGCGGGTGGTGGCTCATGGGGGCGGCTTGCCAGGGTTTGGGTCTTACATGATGTGGTTGCCCGAGTATGGGGTGGGGATGTTTGCGATGGCGAATTTGACCTATGCAGGGCCTGCTGCGCCGATGCGTGAGGCGATGGAATTGATGGCGCAGGCTGGAGCGCTTAAGCCGAGGGAGCTGCCGGTGTCGCCAATTCTGACGTCGACTCAAGCGGCGTTGATCCAGATCTGGAATCAGTGGAGCGATGCCGGGATGGACCTGATTGCGGCCGACAATCTGTACCTTGATCAGCCGCGTGCGAGCATTGCCGCCGGGTTGGCTGAGCTGAAGAAGAAGTACACGGGCTGCAGCCCGGATGGGGAGTTGAAGCCGGAGAACTGGTTGCGCGGCGAGTTTGGGCTGGCCTGCAAGGAGGGTGCGGTGAAGGTTAGCTTTACGCTGGCTCCAACGAAGGTGCCCAAGGTGCAGGCGTTGCGCTTTAGCAGTGTTGGGAGGCCCACAGAGGCGTTGCTTGGCATTGCTGCTGCACGCGCCGCTGAGAGCCCTTATGGGCGTTGCTCGGTGGGCGAGGCTGTTTCGGGTGATGGAGCGGATTCCGCGAGCTTTAAGCTTGCTTGCCGCAATGGTGAGGCGCTGATGTCGTTGCGGAATTCAAAAGCGACGTTCAGCCGTGCCCCGGGCCAAGCCTGCACGCCTTAGGCTTTGGCGTAGTATCCGGTTTTGTGGCGCAGCGTGAGGCCTGGCTGTTTGGCCCGGATCTTGATCTTGCGGAAGCTGCCATCGCGTTCGCCCTGATTGCTTGAGTAGGCGAGATCGTAGGTGGAGCGCAGCATGTCGGCGATTTGCCGGAAGGCATCGCGAAGATCGGAACTCTCGCCTGCATCGAAGTCGAGGCCGCCTGATTCTGCGGCCAGCCGGGTCATTACCGAGCGGCCGTATTTGTTGCGGGCTGTCCAGACTCCTTTTTTGATCTCTGTGTAGCGCATGGTGAAGATGGTGACGCCGGCTTCTTGTGCGGCCTCAATGGCTTCGAGCATGTTGCTGGCGCTGGCATTGTCTTCGCCGTCGGAGAAGAGAATCACGGCCCGGCGGCCTTGCTGGCCAACCAATTGGCCAGCGCTACGGACGATGGCATCGTAAAAGGCTGTGCCTCCACTGCGTAGCTCTGGTGGCCCTAACTTGGGGTATTGCGAAACGTTTTTCGCTTTCTGATAATCCTTGAGTGCTTCGTCGAGATCGTCAGCCTGCTGGTTGAAGTTTGAAACCAGGCGAATGGAATTGCCGAAACAGACGAGCATGGCCTGATCGCGTTTGGTCATGACTGTCTTGAGGAAGTCACGAAGGTCTCGACGGTGGTCTTTGAGGAATTCTTCCTGCGAGCCGGAGATGTCAGCAACTACTGCGATCGAGAGCGGGGAGTCTGAAGCTTTGGAGAAGAAGGAAATCTTTTGCGGGATGCCGTCCTCCAGGACTTCAAAGTCGCTGGCATTCAGATTGGTGATCCATTGTCCTCGGGCGTCCCGAACTGTGAACGGAACATTGACGAGGTTTACTTCCACCTTGATTGGAGGCGGGTCTTGCGCGAAGGCGAGAGGCGTAAAGAGAAAAGAGCGGCGCAGCATGTATTGATCTAATACGGATGAGCGTCGCTCTCGTTCCCGTTAAGCGAGGATATCTTTCACAACGTGGCCGTGGACGTCGGTAAGGCGGAAGTCGCGGCCGGCGTAGCGATAGGTGAGCTTGAGGTGATCCATACCGAGCAAGTGCAGGATGGTTGCGTGGAGGTCGTGGAAGTGGACCTTGTTTTCGACTGAGTAGTAGCCGTAATCGTCGGTAGCACCGTAGGAGAGACCAGGCTTGACGCCGCCGCCAGCCATCCAGACGGTGAAGGCTTCGGGGTTGTGGTCTCGACCGTCAGAGCCTTCTGCGGTGGGGGTGCGGCCGAATTCGCCAGCCCAGAGGACAAGGGTGTCTTCGAGCAGGCCGCGGGCCTTGAGATCTTTGAGGAGGCCGGCGATGGGCTTGTCCACTTCGGCTGCGTTCTGCGAGTGATCTTTCTTGAGGTTCTCGTGCTGGTCCCACTTGTAGGTATGGCTGACCTGTACGAAGCGGACGCCTTTCTCCGAGAAGCGACGGGCCATCAGGCACTGGCGGCCGAAGTCTTCTGTGATGGGGTTGTCGAGGCCGTAGAGCTTACGGGTGGCTTCTGATTCTTTGCTGAGGTCCTGGAGATCGGGGGCTTCGGACTGCATGCGGAAGGCGAGCTCGAAGCTCTCGATGCGGCCTTCGAGGGCGCGATCGTGGCCGGTGGATTCGAGCTGTTTGCGGTTGAGGGTCTGGCTGTAGTCGATCTCCATGCGCTGGATTTCGCGGGGAGTCTCTTTGTTGGAGATGAAGGGGATGCGCGCGTCTTTGGATGCGATCCCGACGGAACCGATTGCCGTGCCGGCGTAGGGGGCGGGCAGGAAGGCTGAGCCGAAATTGTTTGCGCCACCGTGCGATTGTGTCGGGCAGATGGTGAGGTAGCCGGGCATGGAGGCGTTCTCGGTGCCGAGGCCATAGGTGATCCAGGAGCCCATGCTGGGGCGGATGAAGGTGTCAGAGCCGGTGTGCAGCTCGAGCAAAGCGCCGCCGTGGCGCGAGTTTGAGCCGTACATGGACTTGATGAAACACATGTCGTCGACACACTTGGCGACTTCAGGAAAGAGATCGCTGACCCAAGCGCCGCTTTGGCCGTATTGCTTGAAGGCCCAGGGGGACTGGAGCAGATTGAAGGTTTCGCCGGAGACGACCTTGGGGCGGGCGAAGGGGAGCGGTTTGCCGTGATCGCGCTTGAGCAGGGGCTTGTAGTCGAAGGTGTCTACCTGCGATGGGCCACCGTGCATGAACAGGAAGATGACACGCTTGGCGCGGGCAGGGAAGTGCGGTTGCTTGACGGCGAGAGGATCTGTTGCTGAAGCGGCAGCGGCTTCCTGCGCGAGCATGCTGGTGAGGGCGAGGCTGCCGAAGCCAGTGCTTGAGGCGCGCAGCAATTCGCGTCGCGAAAGCGTTTGATTGAGGTAGGAATTCCAGTGTCTGTTCATGGTGTTAGTTCATGTAGATGAATTCGTTGGAGGCTAGCAGAGACTTGCAAAAGCTCTGCCAGGCCTTTAATTCATCGCCTTTCCATTCGCGCTGCATTTTGGCTACAAAGGTGAGAGCCTGATCGATTTCCTGGTTGCTTGCGGGCCTTGTGAGTGCCCGTTCATATGCCGTCTTTACGCGGCCGGCGGCGTCGAGGCTTGTGTCAGCCAAGAGCTTTTCGGCCAGCTTGCGGCTGTGGTTGAGAATCACAGAGCTGTTCATCATGAAGAGTGCCTGTGGGGCCACTACGGTTGAATCGCGGTCTCCGTTGGACATTGTTGGATCGGGTAGATCAAACGCCGAGAATACTTCGTACATCGAACTGCGGAGTACCGGCACATAGACCGAGCGGATGGGGCGATCGTAATCGACGGAACTGCCCTTGGCTGTGTTGGCGACGTACTGACGGTCTTTGTAGGTGAGGAGGCTGCCACCCATGGAGAATTCGAGGGCACCGGAGGAACTCATCACGGCGTCACGGATGGCTTCGGCTTCGAGGCGGCGGCGTGGCATTCTCCAGAGCAGGATGTTTTCGGGGTCGAGTTCTTCGCCTTTGGCGCTGAGGTCGCTGCTCATCTGATAGGTGTTGGAAAGCAGAATCATGCGGTGCATGGCTTTCATCGACCAACCGTTGTCGATGAAGCGAAGAGCGAGCCAATCTAGTAGAGCAGGGTTGGATGGCTTCTCGCCGAGGCGGCCGAAGTTGTCGACAGTGGC